>DFUX01000075.1 GCA_002379855.1 Cloacimonetes bacterium UBA4175
GTCTTTAGCGGCCTGGGGAGCGGGCGTTGGGGCGGGTTGCGGACGCGCCGACTTGGGGGCGGGTCTTTCTTTCACTTCAACGCCTTCCAGGGTCATCAGGAGGTCGCCTTCCTGCACCGGGGCGCGTTCCTTCACATGTATTTTACCGATGGTGCAATCCAGCGGAGCCGCAATTTCGGATTCCATTTTCATGGCTTCCAGCACCAGGATGGCCTGGCCTTTCTTAACCGCCTCACCCTCTTTCACTTTGATGGAGGCGATCACGCCCGGCAGAGGGGCGCGCAGTTCGCCGCTGCCGCTGGCAAAGTCGCTGCTGAAAGCGGGAGCGAGGGGCACCGCCTGTTCCTGTTGGGGCAGCACCGGGGCTTTGGGCAACATGTCGTCCTCGATCTGCACCAGATAGTCTGTTCCGTTGATGTTGATGCGGGCCTGACTGCTTGTATATTCCACGATCTTGGCTTCATAGCGCTGGCCGCCGATGATCAGCTTGTAGGTCTTCATGCTCTTTATCTCCTTTTGCGCAGGAAGCGCAGATTGGGCATGGAAAGCACCGCGCTGCTGTGCCACTGGTCAGCCCGTTGGCGGCGGAAGGTGAGCAGCAGTCTGCGTCGGTCTTCGATGTTTTGTTTATGCATGTGCAGCGCCGTGATGGCAGCCGCGATGATATCCATGTTCAGATCCTGGGGATGCGAGATCACTTTCCCCTGCTTGTCAGCCACGATGACCTGCTCCTGCTTCTTTTTGGGTTCTTTGTTCAGGCGCTTGAGCTGGCTGATGACCAGCGCGGTAATGGAGAGGGCAAAAAAGACAACCAAGACCCCAAAAACCGTGATAGTCAAACCATAGTTGAGCATTTCCGATCTGAACTTCCCGACAAATTCCTCCAGTTCCGCCGGCGTCTTGCCGAGGGCTTGCAGGGAGTTATTGTCGAAACGCTTGTCTGAAGAGGAAAGCCCCGCCCAGGCACGCAGTTTTTTCACCGGGACGCTTTTGATGGCTGCCAATTCGCTGAGGGTGCTCAGTTCGGTAAAGCCGTGGATGCTGTATTGCTGTGCCAGCAAGGCCTTGTAGCTGGTGATGCCCAGTTTGCGCAGGCTCATGCGATCCAGCACCGGGTTTTCCGGCTCGATGCCCAGATACCTTTTCCATTTGGGGATGTTTTCGATCTTCAGCTTTTCCGCCACCGTGGACAAGGCATCCCTGTCCTTGAAGCCATAGTCGGTGAGGATTTCGCTTTCCCTCAGTTGCAGCAGGCTGTCCGAAAGCGCCTGCACGCGCAGGGTCAGCTCTTCGGGGGAAAGCAGTTCCATTTCCTCCGCTTCTTCTGCCTGGGCTGTCAAAAGACAGGTCCCGATCAGCAACAGCAGAGCCAAAATTATATTTCGCACCATGCCCGCGCTCCTAAAGGGGGATGTTCCCGTGCTTGCGGGGCGGGATGCTGTCTTTTTTGTTGGCCAGCATCTCCAGGGCGCGGATCAGCCTGAAGCGGGTGCGGGAGGGTTCGATGATGTCGTCGATGTAGCCGCGTTCGGCAGCGGCGTAGGGATTGGCGAACTTTTCGGCATACTCCGCCTCACGTTCGAGCAGGGTCTGCTTGGGATCGGAGGAGTTCTGCGCCTCTTTGCGGAAGATCACCTCCACTGCGCTCTTGGCGCCCATCACGGCGATCTCGGCGCTCGGCCAGGCATAGACCAGGTCAGCCCGCATGTGGCGGCTGTTCATGACGCAATAGGCTCCGCCATAGGCTTTACGCAGGATGACGGTGATCTTGGGCACGGTGGCTTCGGCGAAGGCATAGAGGAGCTTGGCGCCGTTGCGGATGATGCCGTTGTGTTCCTGGTTGGTGCCAGGCAGGAAGCCGGGGACGTCCTCCAGCACAATGAGCGGGATGTTGAAAGCGTCGCAAAAGCGGACAAAACGCGCGCCCTTGACCGAAGCGTCGATATCCAGCACTCCCGCCAGAACCTTGGGCTGGTTGGCCACGATGCCCACGGGGAAGCCGTTCAGCCGGGCAAAGCCGGTGATGATGTTTTGGGCAAAGTTCATCATCACCTGCAGGAACTCGCCTTCATCCGCGATGGAGTGGATGACGTCCAGCATGTCGTAGGGCTTGTTCGGGTTTTCGGGGATGATGTCGTCCAGGATGTCACAGGAGCGGTCAACGGGGTCGTGGGTGGGTTCATAGGGCGGGTCTTCCATGTTGTTGGAAGGCAGGTAGCTGAGCAGCTTTTTGATGAGCAGGATGGTCTCTTCCTCGCTGTTGGTGATGAAGTGGGCTACGCCGCTCTTGCTGGAGTGCACGCCCGCGCCGCCCAGGTCTTCCGTGGTGACGGTCTCATTGAGCACCGTTTTCACCACCTTGGGGCCGGTCACGAACATGTAGCTGTTGCGCTTTTCCATGATCACAAAGTCCGTGATCGCGGGGGAATAGACCGCGCCGCCGGCGCAGGGGCCGAGGATGGCGGAGATTTGGGGCACCACGCCGCTTGCCATCACGTTACGCCAGAAGATTTCGGCATAACCAGCCAGGGCGTCAACCCCTTCCTGGATGCGGGCTCCGCCGCTGTCGTTCAAACCGATCACCGGACAGCCGTTTTTGAGCGCCATGTCCATGATCTTACAAATCTTTTCCGCGTAGGTTTTGGAAAGAGAACCACCAAAGACGGTGAAATCCTGGGCGAAGATATAGACCAGGCGCTGGTTGATGGTGGCGCTGCCCGTTACCACGCCGTCGCCGGGGATGAGCTGTTCTTCCATGCCAAAGTTGGTGCATCTGTGGGTGACAAAGAGGTCAAACTCCTCGAAGCTGCCGGGGTCAACCAACAGCTCGATCCTTTCCCGGGCTGTGAGCTTGCCTTTTTCGTGCTGTTCCTGGATGCGTTTTTCGCCTCCGCCCAGAACCGCCTGATCGCGCTTCTGACGAAGGCTGATGATCGCTTTGCTTGCTGCCATCTGCATATCCTTCCTGTCTTTATTTAACAAAATAATTGACATTCTAAGGGGATGGAACAGCGGCCGTTAGCGCCAACCCACCCATCCCTTGGGGGACAGATTATTTAACCGCGCTTTTTAGTAAAGCCCTATTATCCGTTCTGATGGGAATTCCAAGGGAAAAAAAGGATCATGCCCGCCTCAGAGCCATTCTACCGCGGCGCGCGGCCAACTTTCAGCGGATAAATGCGTTGACAAAAGAAGCCCGTCCCATCAGGATGCGACCTGTGCCGCTGGCGCGGACAGATCCCTGAAAGAGGAGTTTATGAACGCGAAACAAGTGTGTGTTTTCCTTTGCCTGGCCCTGTTGGGAGGCCTGATCTCCCCCCTGGCCGCCACCCAGCCTTTCTGGAGCATGGAGCCCAGCACCCGCGAGATCGAACGGGCGGATTCCCTCACCGGATTTAACATCAGCAAATATGTGGTGAACCTGCAGATCAACGACCAAACCCGCTACATCCAGGGCAGCGTGACCGCCTTCGTTGACGCCCTACAGAACCTTGACGGCATCGACTATGAACTGGAAGGCGATTCGCTGCAGGTGGACGGCGTGCTGGTGAATGGCCAGCCAGCGGCCTTCACCCACCAAAATGGCGTTATCCACATCCCGCTCTCGGTGTCGCAGGGAACCTTCAGCACCACAGTCCAATACTCCGGGGTGCCCAACCGCAGCCCCGCGCCCTATAACATCGGCATGATCTTTACCCAAAACTGCATCTACACCCTCTCCAACCCGGATGCCGGACGCTATTGGTGGCCCAGCTATGACCATCCCTGGAAAAAGGCTTTGGTGGACTGGAACATCACCGTGCGGGAAGACTGGCTGGTGGCAGCCAACGGAATCCGCACCGGCATCACGGACAACGGGAACGGCACCCGCACGCACCACTGGAGCTGCAACTCCAACGTAGCCACCTATGTGATGGGTTTCGCCGCGGGGCCATACATAGAGTTTTTGCAACAGGCAGGCGACCTCCCCATCCAGAATTTCGTGAACGCAGGGCAACTCGCCAACGCCCAGGCGGACTTCGTCAACCTGCCGGAGATGATCTCCTTTTTCAGCGACACTTTCGGCCCCTATCCTTTCCAGAAATACGGGCACATGATCGTTCCCATGACGACCTACGCGGCGATGGAGCATCAGACCATGACCACCTTCGGCGCCGCCTACCTCACCGGCGACCGGCAGTATGAATCCATCGTGGCCCACGAGCTGGCGCACCAGTGGTATGGCAACTATGTGACCCCCATCACCATGCGCGAGGTGTGGCTCAAAGAAAGCTTCGCCACCTACTCCGAATTCCTCTGGGAAGCGCATCACGGGGGCTGGCAGGCTGGCTGTGACTACCTGCGTGACGAAATCCAGCAATACTATATCACTTGGGAAAACAACAACGGCCCCCACACCATCTTCAACCCGGAATACAACCTGATGTTCGCCCCGCCAACCTACCAGAAAAGCGCCTCAGTCCTGCACATGCTGCGTCTCAAGATGGGCAACGCCGCCTTCTTCCAGTTCATCCGCTCCATCCTCACCACCTATCCTGGGGGCAATATCAACACGGCGGAGTTCATCAGCCTCGCGGAACAGGCCTGCGGGCAGGACCTCAGCCAGTTTTTCCTCCAGTGGATCTACTCTCCCGGCATCCCTAACGCGGAACTGTCAGTATTCGCAAACCCCGCCGGAACCGCGAAGGTGCGAGCCTCCAGCAGCAGCAGTCCCACCTCCACCCTCTTCGACCTGGACATCCCTTTGAGGATAGGAGGCTCCGCGCAACCGGATTCCGTGCTTGTGCGCGCCACGCCCCAGGGCTGCGTCAGCTACTTCAATTACTCGCCGCAAAACGACATCTCCACCCTGGAAGTTGACCCCAACCACTGGCTGCTGCTGCGCCAATACACCGTCCACAGCCAGCAACTGGCCATGTGCCTGCCTTACGACCATGCCGTGGATGTTTCCTGGAACGCCTGGCCGGGGCCGGATCAGCTCTCCGGCTACCACGTCTATCGCCGTCAACTGCCTTCCGGCGAATGGGAGAGGATCACGGACTCTCCCGTGCAGGGGCTTTTTTACAGCGACCTGAACGTGGTCAACGGCCTCACCTACGAGTACCGGGTGAGCGCCGTGGACGCGGAAGGCTACCTCTCGCTGCCTTCAAACACCCTGCAGGCCACTCCGCTGGACTTCCCCTTCGACCGCGGCTTTTTGGTGGTGGATGAGACCCGCGACGGCAACGGCGCCAATATCTCCCCCACGGATCAGATGGTGGACGACTTCTACGCCTACGTCCTGGGAGAATTCTGGCACGGCAACTGGGATCTGGCCAGCCAGGGCGCGCCTTCCCTGGAAACGCTCAGCCATCACCCCCTGATACTCTGGCACTGCGACGACTTCATGGACATGCAGCTCATCAACAACCTCAACACACTGGGCAGCTACGTGCTCAGCGGCGGCAAGCTGATGATCTCCGGCTGGAAGTATCCCAGCCAGTTCGACACCGGCTTCCTCACCCGTTTTTTGCCGGGCATCCAGCCCCTGCTCAACAACAGCGCGGTCTTCATGTCCGCCCAATCCCCGACCTGGCCGCATCTGCACCCCGACCCCGCCAAGCTGGCCACGCCCTGGAACGGCATGCTGCCCATGAGCTATGTGTTTTCCGGAGGCGGCCAAACCCTCTACACGGCGCAGATTTCCGGCGGCGGGCCAAACGACGGCCTGCCCGCGGCGATCAGGGTGGACAGCAACGGCAGCCTGGTCTTGCTGGGTTTTCCCCTCTATTTCATGTTGCAGGATGAAGTCCGCGCCTTCCTCACCCAATACCTGCCTGTCCTGCATCCCATGGTGGTGGCTGCAGACCCCCTCGCTCCGTGCCTGAAGCCCTCCCTCAGCAGCCATCCCAATCCCTTCCGAAGCTCCGTGAGGATAAGCTGCGATCCCGGCAAGGATGCCGGCCCCTTCAGCCTGCGCGTCTTCAACCTGCGCGGACAGATGCTGCGCGAACTCCCCCTGGCGACAAAAAGCGGCGTCCAACACCTGGAATGGGACGGCAGAGACGGACAGGGCAAGCCTCTGGCATCCGGGGTCTATATCCTGGAACTGCGTGGCAAAAACCTGCGCAAGACACTCAAAATCCTCAGGCTGGAGTAGCTCTTCCGGCGTAAGCTGTGGAAAGGCGGAATGGGAAGAGAACGCGGATGACAGGATCTTTGAAGGTGGAAAGCTGTTTTTGAGGTGGAAAGGTGGAATGGTGAAATGGTGAAAAGGTTCCCCTGAAACAAGTCCACCAGACTATCTACCGTGTCATCCCGGGCCATCGGGGTCCTCGACGGGTCGGTAACGATCCGTTGGGGTGATTTAACGGGGTCCCCGCCGAAGCGCGTAGCGGTTTGGTGGGGTGGGATGACCCGGGATCCAGTCTTTTGAAAATGTCGTAGAATGGAGAAAGTGTGAACGCAAGACCAAATCTCGCTTTCTAATATGCCTGTTTTGATAGATTAAGGAACGCATTGGACAAGTATTAATCTGGGGACCCTTTTGCTCGCGCAGCCAAGGGTTTGAAGTTTATGCTTGACACTCAGCTGGACATCTTACATTGTAGTCTTTATTTAGGTGTAAGCTATCAAGATATCGAGTTCTTGTTAAGAACAAGTTATCGAGAATTTAATAAGTGAGAACATACATGGAGCGTTTCGGACACATATTTAAGAATAATGTAGCCGCAGTTTGGATGAAATTGAGCTGCGGGTGCAGATCATGGCTTTTCAAACGCAAGCGGGGATTATGCTGAAAAAGATGGCGGACGACAACAAGTGGCGGATCACTTGGCTGATATCTTTGAGCAGGAGTTTATGTCGCGCCTTCATGTGGAGGATGAGGAGGACCTTGATATCATTAGCATTCTGGACATCGCTATCCGGACTATTAACAGATAGAACAACACAGACAAGGAGATGAAGGGATGGTTTTATTTTTGTTGCTTTTTGCGCTTCTGGTCATAGTAATAGTGATAATATCATCAAATAAGAAAGGCGTTCAAGCAAAGAAAATGGATTATATGGATGCGATGAGTGTAGCCAATGATGTGAGGATTTTGCTTGAAAGCGTAGGAATCATAAACGACACTAAGACTTACGAGGTAAAGATTTCGCGGACGCAACTGACAGGGCAGGTTTTAGATCGCCTAAACAAGCATCAAACGACGCATATCAGCAAGGGAGAAGAATGGGTAACAATACTGCAGAGATTTAGTGAATACCAGGCAAAGCTGATTGAGATCGACCAGCGTCGTCAAAGTCAGATCTTTCAGGTGAAGAGCGATTACAGACCAAATCACTGTCCATACTGTAAGGAGATCGCTTTCAGTGAAGGATCGAGAGCGATAAAATGTCCAAAATGCGGGGAAAAAGCAGCACGATTGAAGCTTTCTAAGACAGAGACAATACTTGTGCGTGGAGAAGATATGGAGAGGATACGTGAGATTGAAGCAGAGGCAATCTCTTTAAAAATCGAGGGTGGAACGAGACAACTCACAGTTAGTCAGGATATTGCCATGATACTTCAGCAAATGGAAGAAAAATTATCTCGATAAACGAGATATTATTAATAATGTATACAATGAGGAGATGTAATGAAATCGAAGACCATGCGTGTGTATTTTTTGGATGTATCAAAAAGCGATCCAGAGGAACCCCTCAGCGAGGCAGAACTTGACCAACTGTTTAGTACTATCAACGCAATTCCTTTGAAGAAAGAAAGAGATAATGATAAAGATGCCTCCAGGGTTGTTGAGCTCGATGGCAATGTATACTATCTCATAACAAACAATGATGATAAGAGAATTCCCACTTATAAGGATTGTATTACAGGTCTTTTTGTTAAAGACAGAAAGTTTAATTATCCCTATGCAAGCGATGAGAATTGCGTGTTAACTGAGATACTGCTATCCAATGATAAAAACTCTATCTCTGAGGTTACTTTTTTTCTGATTGATAAAAAGTTGTCAACGATGTTGTGGGTTTCAAATAGATATGTATCATCATTCTATAAGCTTTCCAAATATATTAAATTACTTGACAAAAGCAGCTGTGGCTTTGATACTATCAAATTGGCTCCATTTGAGAGAGATAATCAAAACGATAGGTTGGACAAAGCCCAGACGATAAAAAAATATGATCTCCGATTATGTAGCGACATAGCAGACCTAATAAACATTAATCAAACCAGTGATGCCCAATTAAAAGATTTTCATGATGTATTAAATAACCGTACGGTTAAATACGTAGATATCAAGTTTACCTTTAACACTAAATCAGATCAGAAGGGAATTATTAGTAAATTAATTAAAACACTTAGCAAAAAAGAGGGAGTCAAAAAAGCTAACGTAACTATCAAATCAGGTGACAGTCAGGATGTTATTGATATGCTATGTGATGACTTTCTGGTCTTTACAACAATCGAGTACGGTGGTAAATACATTTCTTATGATTCTATTTTCGATAAGCTAAAGGCAGAACTGGACTCAAAAAGAAAGGAGATTTCACAGCACTACAGGAGGAGATAGTCATGATGAACAATATAAACAAAAGAGACTGTATAAGAGCTGGAATCTGGGGAGTTAGCGTTGCAGCAGCTTATGTCATTATATATCTTATCGTGATAAAATTGTGCGATCTCCCCCAAGAAAAAATCGATGCCAGCGGAATATCTATGGATTTGCCTGATACTAATTTAACCTTTGGTATCACGTTTGCTGCATTCTCTGTTACTGCTCTATCTTTATTTTCAATAATCTATTCGAAGCCATGGGGTGAATTCGCTGCAAAACTGAACATGGTGAAAATGGCTATGGCAAATTATAGATTTGCAGTACTTATGAATATCGGAATGATTTTTTTAGGTTTATTAGGAAGAATACTGTATCTCCTTGACGGTAATATACTTTTGATCTACAATTCCATCAGTGTATTTTGCATAACCTTTATTTCAGTTTTTATATACAGTATCGTAAAGTTATTGATTGGTTTATTGGCAGAATAACAACAAAATTTATAAATCGCCCCGGGATTCCGGGGCTTTTTTACTTTTATTTTTATGCTCAAGTAGGGATTAGCGAAATGTTATGAATATAAGCCCAGGAAATTTGATCTTGTAATGGTTTGCTCGACATTATGACCCAGCTTGAGCAAGGCAAAGAAAGTCTATCTTAAAGGTTTATAAGATGTTAATACTGAAAAATATCAGTGTGGCCAACATCAGTCTTGTGAAGAACCCTGCCAACAAGTTGGAAACTGTCTATACTAAGTACCGACGAAAAGATGGTAAAATGAAAAACATGGTTTGGCAAACGGATATACTTGAGCGAACCCGATAACCGATGGCAAGGATCATCTCCAGGTTGTAATATTCAACAGATCGCGTAACTTCTCTATTTGCTTCAAATTGAACTATTCGATAATATCGAATAGCTGCCTCTTTCTCCAATTCTCGGTCTTTGAAGATTTGGGAAATGTGGTAGTTGATCGTATTGGTGCCAACTTGATATAAATCCGCCAGTTGCCTTTGGCTCAGCCAAGCTGTATCGTCTTCCAGGAAAACTTCCAGCCTGTGTTGCTGATCCGCGGTGGTATAAAGCACGACCTTAGTCTCTTCTGATGCAGTAACTTGTTTATTCTTACTGTTCTTGGTCATATTCCCTCTGATAGTGCACGGACATGCTGCTTAGTGCTTTCCCGGCTCCATGAAGTTGGAAATAGGCGCTATGGCAAGCGCCTGCACTGTGGCGGCGCTCGCTGAAGCGCCGCATAGGATCAACTACCAAGCCCCGAAACAGACCACACCAGTCCATACACCGCGTCATCCCGGGAAGTCGGGTTCCCCTCTGGGGTGACTTGACCCGGGATCCAGT
>DFUX01000061.1 GCA_002379855.1 Cloacimonetes bacterium UBA4175
ACTGTATCCCGGGTCAAGCATGCGCTTGCCCGGGATGACCCTGTTTTTTCGCCTGCTGGCTTTGTTTCGGGGGAACCTTTCCACCATTCCACCTTTCCACCTCAAAAACACCTTTCCACGGTGATAGCCAACATCGCCATCGGTAAAGGCTTGGAGGGCAGAGAGAGGTTTTTTGTTGACAAAAAAGGGCTGCAATTTGCTATTGAATCCTGTCCTGGGTGATTAGCTCAGCTTGGTTAGAGCGCTACGTTGACATCGTAGAGGTCACTGGTTCGAGTCCAGTATCACCCACCACCCTGATTGTTGGGTGATTAGCTCAGCTGGTTAGAGCGCTACGTTCACATCGTAGAGGTCACTGGTTCGAATCCAGTATCACCCACCACTTTCCCCCGCAAAGCAACCCGGTCAGAGAAATATCTTGACAGAAAGCTTGCGGAGATATCTACTGTTCATGTTAATCACGAGCAAACGAAAGAAGAGGCAAAATCCAACATTATATACGGAACACAGGCATTTACGCGGTATGCTGCTGTTGTGAATAATTAATTTTTTCTTACACCGAGATTTGGAGCATAGCTAATGATCAAAGAAATGGGACGTCTGAATCTGGACGACTACAAAATAATGGACGCCCAGGTGGAAAAGATTTTCAAAAGCCTGGACAAGGGCAAACGGGAACAGGCCATCAAGGAAATAGAGGAAATGGCCAACACGGCGAACTATTTCGTGCGCGAAGAAATGGGCAAGAGGCTGGCCACCTACCAGGGCAAGGGGCCCTTGGACGAGATTTGCGCCGAAATGCTGGATGATTTCATCTACGGCATCCGCGCCACGGCGCTGTTCTATTTCTATTACAAGAGGCAGGACGACCCGCGGGTGATCGTGAAGACCTTGGAAAAGACCGTGGAGAGCGTTCCCTGGGAAAGCGAGACCATCTGTTTCGAGCTGTGGAAGAACTATCCCGAGATCATGAAGGAAGAGATGCCCCATTGGGCGATGTCTCCCAACGAAAACAAGCGTTCCATGTCCATGCACGGCATGGAAAATATCGCGGATAAAAACCCGCAATACATCCTCACCTTCATCGGCAGACTGCTGGACGACGAAAGCGAAGAAGTGCAAAAAAAGATCGGCCACATCCTCACCCAGGTGGGACGGCAACGCCCGCTGCAGACCTATGCCAATATCCGGCGCTGGCTGGTGGGGGCCAGTGAAGAACGGGTGGACGCCATCTGGCAGACCCTGCGCAAATTGGGCAGTATCTTCAGCCAAAAGAACCAGCGCGACAAGGGATTCGACTTTATGAACGTCACCAAGCGGGTGATCCAGGAATGGAAAAACGATCCCGACCCCAACGTGGCGCAGATGAGCAACCGCCTGGGACAACTGCTGCGTAAACAATGATCCACGTAATCCTGGTGGAACCCATCTATGAGGGCAATGTGGGCGCCGTCGCCCGCATCATGAACAACTTTGGTTTCACCAGCCTGCGTATCGTGGGCAGCGTGCCCAAAAAGAATGACTTTTACCTGGCCATGCACTCCGAACATATCCTGGAGGAGGCGCAGGTCTTTGACAGCCTCAAAGATGCCAGCGCGGATTTGGACAGGCTGATCGCCTTTTCCCGCCGCGTGGGACGCTATAAACCGGTGGATCTCAACCCGCCCCAGATGGCGGACTACTGCGCCAAAATCCCCAAACTGGAGATCGGTCTGGTGTTTGGCCGCGAAACATTCGGCCTCACAGACGAAGAGGCCGACCTCTGTCCCCTGCGTTGCCACATCCCCGCCAATCCTGCCTTCCCCTCCATCAACCTCGCCCAGGCGGTCACCATCGCCCTGTGGCAGATCCACAGCCTCCCCCTGCAGGGAGCCAAACCGCGGCAGTTAAGGGCGGTGGATGGAAATGAACTTGACAGAATCCGTAACTATATGCTTGATGTAATGCGCGACTGCGGTTTTTTCCGCAGCCACGAGACCACGAACTGGGAGCTTTTCCTGGACAAGATGCTGGCACAGCTCAACCCCGGCAAGATGATGGTCTGGCGCCTGCGGCAGATGTTTAACCGCTGGCACGTGCTGGTAACCGGCAAGGGAAAGGGCTACGGCCAGGATCAATAGATTGCGCGGGGCGATTCAAATGCCCCGCAAGTTATGCCTACAAGGAAACAAGAGATGATAGCACTCACCGCCGTCACGGAAATGAATGAACGCCAGTTGGAAATCTTTTGCCACTGCGAAAAGTTTTTCTTCGACCACGAAAAACCAGCGTTGGTCAACAAATATGCCCATTATTTCACCGAAGGCTATGACGCCTTTGGCATTAGCGAAGAAGAGATGAAACTGCTGCGCGACGAAGTCCTGTCAAAATGGGAGCCCAGCGTGCAGGAACTGGCGGAACTGGGCAGGCACTTCTTTGCCACGGGAAAATATGAGTTCGGCTCGCTCGCCATCATGCTGCTCAAGAAACACCGTCCCCGTTTCGACCGCGAGGTCTATGAGAGCGTCAAACGCTTCACCGAGGAGTCCCTTGCCAACTGGGCCCACGCGGATCTGATCTCGACCAAGATCACCCCCGTGTTTTTGGAGCTGGAAATAGCCAACATGGAGGATTTCGCGGAGTGGCGGAGTTCGCCCAGCAAATGGAGCCGCCGGGTGTCCGCGGTGACCATGCTCTGGCAGCGGGGAAAACTGCCCCCGGCCGAGCTGCTGGACTTTATGCGCCCCCTGATGTCCGACCCGGAACGCGTGGTGCATCAGGGCGTGGGCTGGTTTCTGAGGGAACTTTGGAGGCTGTTTCCCACCGAGGTGGAAGAATTCCTCCTTGAACACAAGGACAGCGCGCCGCGCCTGATCATCCAGTATGCCACGGAAAAGATGAGTAAAGACAAGAAGAGACGCTTCCGCAAGACCACGGCGCGCGAACGCTCCCAAGACCGCCAGGGCAAAAAGAGCTTTGGGGACAAACGGAACTTAAAAAACCGCGGCAAACCCCAAAACAGACAGGGGTTCAAATCCCGTCGCCGTTCCTCGGACGATGCCGGCATGCCCTTCAGGATCAGGCACACGGAGGAATCCGATGAATAAGCTTTGCACCATCTTGCTGCTTGCCCTGCCCCTGCTTCTGTGGGGTGGAAACCTTTCTCTGAGCGTCGATCTCAGCCTGCCCGCCTCCTCCAGGGATTTGGAACTCCAGGGTTGGGGCAGCCTCAGCGCCCCGGGATATCCGCAACTTCCTTACAAGACTATAAATGTGATCCTGCCACCCGCGGCGGAGGAACTGAGCTTCAGCTACAACTGGAGCGGAACGCAGACCTCAGACCTGCCCGCTCCGGAACGCAACGGAGCCTTTTTGGGTGGAGAACGCCTGCTGGACAGCCCCGCCCGCGAAGCCCGGGCAGGACAGGTGCACTATCTGGGCAAGGGACGCTGGGGCGACGTAAGCTACGCCCGCTTCCGCGTGCTGCCCGCAACCTGGAACGGAAGCTCCTGGCAGGGTTACAGCCGGTTGGAACTCGATCTGAACTGGAGCGAATCCGCCTCCGCGCCCAACCGTATCCCGCCTGTCCTGGCAGAACTGGGCAAATCCAACGTGAACCTGAAGGCTAACTTCTTTGCCAATCCCCGCGATCTGGACAAATGGTATCAGCCCCCGGCAAGCAAAAACTACGACTACCTGATCGTCACCACTCCCGCGCTCTATGACGTGCTGTCCCCGTTGGTCAGCTTTCGCCAGAGCCAGGGCCTGGTCACCGCCTTCGCGGATATTTCCTCGATCCTCGCCTCCACCCCGGGCGCCAACGCGGCGGACAAGCTGCGCAACTACCTTTGCAATCAATATAACAGCCATCCCTTCACCTACCTGCTGCTGGTGGGCGATCACGACACCGTGCCGGTGATGTATCTGACGCCGGAGCCGGATGGTGGCGAAACAGTGGCTTCCGACTTCTATTATGGTGACCTCAGCAGTATCGTGGACACGGACGGAGACAACCGCCTGGGCGAGTATTCCCCGGTTGAAGGCGTGGATGACTACCTTTGCGACTATACCCCGGAACTGTTTGTGGGACGCATCTCCTCCAATAATCCCGTCCACGTGTATGACGTTGCCAACCGCACCGTGCTCTACGAGCAGAGCGACGCCCCCTGGAAGCGCAGCGCCCTGCTGCCCGCTGCCTACCTGAACTACGGCGGCGAACCGGAAACTATCTATCTGCAGACGGATGGCGCGGACTTTATGGAATACGCCAAAGCCACCGCCCTGGCAGGATTCCAGAATACCACCCTGTACGAACGGAGCGGCTGGCTGCCCTCCCATCCCTGCGATCATCCTCTGGACTACTACGTATTGCGAAACCTGCTCAACACCCAAAGCTACGGTCTGGTGAACTGGAGCGCGCACGGCTCTTCCGGTTACTCTGTCCGCAAGGTGTGGATGAACGATGACAACTCCAACGGCTTGCCGGACAGTTGGGAAATGGAGTGGATGAGCATGGTGGACAGGCAGAGCTTTGACAACCTGAACAACAGCGACGGCACGGTCATCTTCATGGCCTCCTGCTACAACGGCATGATCGACAGCAGCCAGCAGTGCATCGCGGAATACGCGCTGCAAAGGAAGGCCGTGGCGGCGATGGCGGCCACCCGCACCGGCTGGTACAAGATCGGCTGGCGCAATCCCGGCTGGGGAGGGCTAAGCTCCTATAACCTGCACTATCTGGAAAACTTCGCCCGCAACGGGCTGTCCTCGGGAGCTTCACTGGCCTGGGCCAACCTCCTCCACACCCAATATTACCTCTTTGGCGATCCGGTGGACGGCGGGGGAATCATCTATCCCGAACTGCAAAACGTTTACACCTACCTCCACTACGGCGATCCAGCCATCGGCCACAGCGGCAGCCAGATCCAGCCCCTGGGCGAAATCCTGGTCTATGAACCCTCCCGTCATGGTGGCCTGAGAGTGGTGGATGCGCTGAACCAGATCGGCGGGCTGAACGTGGTCTATACCGACAAGCTGATCCCGGATTATGACTATATCAACCGCTTTGAAGCCGTGTTTTGCCTCTTCGGCTGGGGCGACGCCGCCTATGTCCCGCACCCCGATTCCCTGGATTACTCGCTGCTGCACGGCTATCTGAACGGCGGCGGCAAGCTCTATCTGGAAGGGGATGTGGCCTGGAATAGCCAGGATCCTTTCTGGAGCAAGTTCGGCGCCAACGCCCCGCTGAATATGTTCACCAATATTGAAGCTGTAAAATGCTATCAGGATGGCGAAGCCTGGATCTGGGACTACAACCCCCAGTCCAACCCCAACGCGCAGGTCTTGCTGCCCGCCCTTCCAGCCGCCGAGACCATCTTCAGCACCCACGGCGCCGCCTCCGCGGATGCCAGCATCGGTATCCTGCACGCGGTGCCGGAGCATAGCACCATCGCCTCCTCCTTTGCTTTGGCAGCCCTGCAAAACGGCGAGTGGGAACTGAAAGACATGCTGGGCCTCATCCTGGATCGCTTTGGCGTGCTGGAATACGTCAATACCCAAGTGGACGAGCCACAGATACCGATGGCGCGAACCTCCCTGCGCGGCTATCCCAACCCCTTCCGCGGCCAGACCAGCCTGCGCCTGGAATTGCCCGCCAAAGCCAGGGTGGACTTGAACATCTACAACCTGCGGGGACAGAAGGTGCGCTCCCTGGCCACGCTCGACCTGGTCGCCGGCAAGCACGAACTCAACTGGGACGGACGCGACAACTCCGGAAACCGTCTCGCTCCCGGAATCTATTTCTGGCGCTTGAAAGCGGGTGACACCCTGCGTCAGGGGAAACTGCTCAAACTGGCCGACTGACCTGCCCCGCGACTCCCCAATACTATATATGGATAGGTGCGATATGTCTTGTTGCAAAAGAATCTTCCTGCTCTTCGCCTTGATCTTTGCCGTCCTGAGCCTCAGCGCCGCCGGACTTCCCGCCGCCTTCACCAAAGCCGGCAATCCATCCCTTTACAAGGAACTGCACAGCCTCGCCAAAGAGAACCTGAAACGCCTGCGAAACGGGCAGGGCAAAGCCTACCGCCGCCTGCTGAACCGGTACCCGGATGTGGTGATGGCCTATCTGCTGGCCTATGAATCGGACGCTAACCTGCAATGCGCCGCTCCCGCGGATGTGGCAAGCAACTACCGGGAGATCGTCAAACTGCTTGCCGAGCGGGGCTGCGAACACAGCCCGGAATTCTTTCTTTCCTATGTGGCGGATCAGACTGTATCCGACGAACGCATCGAGGCCTACCGCGCCGCGCTGCTGGATGACGGCCTGCGCCAGATCATGCGCGACTCCGCCGATGAGCTCGAGCTCTACCGCAAGGTCTCCCAATGGTGCGTGAGCAAACTCAAGTTTCAACAGACCTCCGGGCGAGACCAGACGCCCCTGGACATCACCCGCAAGAGCATCGTGGGACGCTGCGAGGAAATGCAAATCCTCTTCGTGGCGGCTGCCCGCACAGTTGGCCTGCCATCCCGCCCGGCCAGCACCCCTTGGTGGGCGCATATGGACAACAACCACGCCTGGGCGGAAGTGTGGCTGGACAACGCCTGGCACTACACGGGAGACATGGATGCCGCCTATTATCCCGATCAGACCTGGTTTAGCGGCATGATCGACAAGACGGTGCTGATACTTGCCGACGGTTCCCTGCCTTCAGAGCAGGACGAGGTGCTGAGCCGCGGCCGCTACGACTGCGTTATCAACTCGGTGCGCAACTATGCCGGGGAACGCACCCGCACCATCAGGATCAGAACCCTGGACGCGCAGGGCAATCCCCTGGGCAAGGTGCCGGTGCGCGTGATGGTTTACAACTGGTATTCCCTGCGCGTGCTGGCGGAGTTTGCCACCGCGGAGGACGGTTCTTTCACGCTCAGCACCGGTCGCGGAGGCTTCTATCTCTGCGCCAGCCTGGATGGGCGTCAGGCGCTGGTCCCTGTCCCCTCCACCGAGCAAAATGAGCTTGATGTCAATCTGGTTCTGAACGAAGGCCCCCTGCCACCTCAAGATATGTTTTTGGAGTATCCCTCCAACCCCTTCACCTGGAAACAGGCTCCCCCTGAGTGGGATCTGGGCGTGAAGGAAGCCAAGGCTCTGTGGGACGGGCAGGATAGCTCGTTTACCGAGCGGGGAGCAGCCTGCGCGGACACTCTGCAGGGCAAGGTGCTGAGCGCCTGCCGGGGCAACCATGCCGCCTGGGAAAGCTTTCTGAAGATGCAGCCCGAGCCCGGCCCTGACTTTTTGAACCATCTGCTGGAGAGCGACCCCAAGTTCCTCTGGCAGGCAGACGCGGCGCAGTTCGCGGCGCTCTATCAGAACTTTCAGCGCTTCGATGCCGGACAGTTGAATCCGGAAGAACAGTCTTCGCTGCTCTCGCCCTCAGTTTTTTATGAAGAGCTGCCCCGCCCCTTTGGCAAGCCAGACAGCCCCAGGCTCTATCCCGCCTCTTTTATCAAAGCGGGAAACAACGATCTGGAGCGGCTGCACAACGCCATGCGCTGGCTGAAGAAAAAGCACCGGATCGACCCCGCCAAAGCCCTGCGCGGCCTCCTGCCCCTGGAAGAGGCATCCCGCAGCAAGTATCTGAGCAACTACCAATACTGCAGCCTGGCTGTCAGCCTGGCGCGCGCCAACGGCATCCCCGCCGAATTCACCCGCATTCCCGATCTGATCTATGTGCTGGTGAACGACCAGTGGCGCTATTACAACCTCCGGCTCTGCGAGTTTGAGGACGGCGGGAAGAAGGATTCCGCCTCCAGCTTCACCCTGCGGGTGCGCACTCTGGATGAACAGGGCGTTCCTCTGGACATCGACCCCAAAAACCTTTCCCTGGCGCGCTGGCAGAACGGGCTGCTCTACCCGCTCAACCACAAATTCACCGCCACGGGAGGCGGAACGGCCACGGCAAACCTGCCCCGGGGAGAATACTATCTGCAGGCGGGCTACCGCGTCTCCGACGCCAGGACGGCTTACCAGTTGCAGCATCTCACTGTGGAAAGTGAGCTTAGCCTTGACCTGGTGCTGCGCGAGTTTCCCCGCAAATGGGAAGAACTGCCGGAAGACTCCGAATTGCTCCCCCTACTGGCTGAAGCGGGAGATTGTGACTGCCTGCTGATCGGCAACTTTGACCGCGAAAACAGCCTGCGCCTGGCGGAGAAGCTGAACGCGGAGGGAGTGGAATTCCTCTGGCTGGGCTATGAGGAAGCTGCCGCCGCGCCCGCCAATTACCGGGTCAGCCCCGCCTGGCAGGCCTTGGTGGCGGCCGATCAGATCAATTCAGTGCGCAGCCTGACCCTGCTACGCAAGGACGGCGTTTGGCAGTACCATCAGGGCATCTGGGAAAAGCTGCCCCGCTAAACGTTCTTTACAGCTTGCCGCGGCTGAAGCGGTAAAACTGGTTGCGCAGCGCCTTCACGTGCATTCCCGTGATAGATTTGCGCATTTTGTCCGGAGGATGGATCACCGAGATTCCGTCCGGGTTGATGCCGCCGATCTCCACCAGGAACGCGCCCGTGTAGTGGATATGGAAAAAGTAGTTGCGCGCGTTGCCTTCCCTCGAGCTGGGGCCGGTGGCAACCTCATAGCGTCCGCCGCCAAAGGCCTTGCGCGTCCTTTTGGCATAGGCCTGGGCGAAGCGCAGCAGCGAGTCGTAACGCTCTTTCTGGCTGGGGACGGAGCTGTCGATGGCGGGCAAAAATATCTTTTCGGAATAGGCTCCGGTGGCGGAACTGTGGAAGAATATCGCCAGCTCAAAATTGTTTTCCTGAGCCAGTAAGACGCTCGCCTTCACCTCTGCTTCGGACATCGGAGTGCTGCCTTTGAAATTCTCGTGCGAGCCCGGCACAACCGCGCCCTGTTCCCAAAACACCGGATAGTTGCGGTTGAGATCCACCCCGTCCGTCCGCCAGTCCAAACCTTTCCTGCCGTCCGTTTCCTGATTGTTTTTCCGTTTGAACTGATATTGCCCGCTGGTCACCACCCGGTAGCCTTCCGGATTGAGGGTGGGGATAATGGTGAACTCAAACTCCGCCAGGATTTTCTTGATCTTGCCGGAGTGCTTGTAATTCACCGCCAGTTCTCGTGCCCAGGCAAGGGCGGTTTCTACACCCAAAACCTCGCTTCCGTGGTGCTGCCCGATGATCAGGACTTTGCGCCGGGCGTCCGGCGTGCCGATGCAGAGGGCGTGGATGGGCAGCTTTTCCGTGCCGCTGAAGCCGATCACCCGCAGGGTCACCAGATCGGGATGTTTGCTGGAAAGCGCCTGCATCTCTTTTTGCAAACTTTCCCAAGTCTGATATCCCTTGGGAAGGGGATAAACGTTACCAACCGCTGCGGCAAAAGCGCTCGCGCTCAACGCCAGCAGGGGCAGAATGAGTAAGATACTGTATTTATTCATCATGAGACCAAGCTGCCGCAGCCCCGCATTTCGTCAACAAAATCCGATCTTATAAAAAGTAGTGGAAAGGTGGAAAGGTGAAATGGTGGAAAGGTTCCCCCGA
>DFUX01000062.1:0-9088 GCA_002379855.1 Cloacimonetes bacterium UBA4175
GTGGCGCCTTGACCCGGGAACCGGTTCCCAAGGGTGGCAAAGTCTGTTTGCCAGAGAGAGCGGTGGTCTCTTCCAAACAAGCAACTCCGTGGCCTCTGCCGGACAGACTTCGGCAGCCCTTAAAACGAAAGGATATAAGGGCAAGCGCGTCAACGAGCTATAAACAGTCTCATCACGGACAAAGAAAAACCCCCGGGACTGACCCCGGGGGCTGTAGTTTGAGCCACCCGCCCGCAGGATGGGACGGCGGCGGTTGATTTTGTCTATTTGATGAGCATCATCTTTTTATGGCTGCGGTAATTGCCCGCGGTCATGCGATACATGTAAACACCGCTGGCGACCGGGTTGCCGCGCTCATCGGTTCCGTTCCAGATTTCGCTATAGAATCCGCGGGGCTGGATCTGGTTGACAAGGGTGCGGACGAGCTGTCCCTTGGTGTTGTAGATTTCGATCTTCACCGGTGCGGGTTCTTTAACGCTATAGCTGATGGTGGTTTCGGGGTTGAAGGGGTTGGGGTAGTTGCCGATCAGGGCGGTTGCCGAGACCTCCACCACATCATCATTGGGCAAGGCCATTACGAAGTTCAGGGTGGTGGTCTGGTTGGCGTTCACCTGTATTCCCTCAGCGGTTTGGGAGGTATATCCGGTTGCGGAGGCTGTCACGTCGTAAGTTCCCACGGGCAGCACCAGGGTGTAGGCGCCGCCGCTGTTGGTTGTCGCGGTAACGCCGTTGGCGGTAACCTGGGCTCCGGCGAGGGGTGTGTTGTTGTTGCCCCGCACCACGCCGGCAATCAGGCCGGTGTATTGGACCTTTTCGATCGCGTTGGAGAACGACGGCACAGAGCTCACGCCGTTGGTGTAGATGGCTTTCACCGCCCAGCGGTAGTTGCCGTTTGGTACGGATTGCCAGCCGGTGTCGCTAAGGTTGGCGTCCGTGATCACTTCGGGAGTGAGGCACTGCCAGGATGGTTCGTTGCTTTCGTTGCCCTGGGTGAGGCGCCAAACCATGTATCCGATGTGTTGGCGACCACTTTGGGACACCGCTCGTACTTCTTCCGGGAAGGGCAGCCTGGGCTCTTCGCGGGTACCGCCGTTTTGCATTGCGCGGGATGGATTGGCGTTTGCCATCGGGCGGACGCCGAAGCCGCTTGGGGCAGCGGATTTGACGGTCAGGTCTGCATCGCTGAAGCGGATGGTTTGGGCAGGCGTAGCCGCGGGGGTCAAGGCGTTGCCGATGTAGATGTTATCGATTACCCAGTTGTACCAGAGGCCTTCGATATCGGGACCGTCGCAGGCGTTGAAGGCCAGCTTGATCTGATGTCCGCTGTAAGCGGACAGGTCAACGGTAATAGGGGAGGCATAGTAGTTCCAGCCGCCGGTCTGCGCGGAGGCGTCCCAGATCTCGGTCCAGGTGGTCCCGTTGTCCAGAGAGATTTTCACGTAGTAGTGGTCTCCGTTTGTGGATCCCAGGAACACGTGGGAGTCGAAGCTCAGGTATGCTGAGGGCGGGCAGTTAAAGGAGGGTGTGATCAGCCATTCGTCCTGATGGTTATAATCCCACACCATGCCGCTCTGATAAGAGCCGTGTGTGGGGGTGACCAGCCGACCATCGAGGTTGGTTGCTCCAAAGCGGCACCAAGTGGGATACAATCCGCTGCTGTTGGCCTCACCGGTATTGGTGATGGTCTGGGTCCAATCCGAGGGCGGGAAGGTGGTGTCTTCGAAGCTTTCCGTCACTTCGATGGCGTTGGGATCCGGCGCCTGCCAGGTGAGTTCGACCACCGTTCCGGTATCGTTCTCATCCGCTACAACTGAGTGTGGCGCGTAAGCCACTTCGTTGAGGGTGATGGTGCCCATGTTGTGGTTGGATGAGCCCACATTGATGGTTCCCTGCGCTGTGGTGTATCCGGGTGCCATGATCAAATAGTCGTAGTTTTGATTGGCATACACGCTGGGGATGGTGAAGCTGCCGGTGGCGGTGGTGTTGACGTTGTAATTGGCATATCCTTGCAGATGGATGGATGCTCCGGAAATGCCTGCTCCGGTATCGGAAGCGTTCACCTGGCCTGTAACGTTCACCATGGCCATCGGGGTCATGCTGACGTTGAGGGTTTCGGTCTCATCCTCATCAATGGTTACGGTCCGGGTGGCGTCCACATAGCCGTAGGCGCTGAAGTTGATGGTGTAGGTGTCGGACAGGATGTTGTTGATCTGATACTGTCCCTGGGCGTCGGTGACGGTTTGGTACCCGCCGGTGGTAAAGACTACTGCCACACCTTCCAGAGGCGCTCCTCCCGCACCAGTGACGGTTCCGTTCAGATGCCCCACTCCGCCGGGAATGCCGTAGAATGTGGTCATAGGGAACTGCCCGGTGAGGGTTCCGTTCGCGCTCATGTCGGCAGGATCGTAGGTAACAGAGTCAGACTGAATCTTGCGGACGCGGTTGCTGCCGACGGTCTGGGCTTTGAAGTAGTTTGTGCTATTGAACCAATTCCCATCCATCGGGCGCTGGAAGGTCAGGATCAGGTTTTCGCCGTTCAGATAGAGGTAGGGGTCGGCGAAGGGTATGGTGATGATGTTTTCACCAGTGGGGAAGTTCAGGTTTCCGGAGAAGACCTGGGTGTGGTTTTGGATCGGGATCCAGCCGGCTGACATATCTTCCGCCGTGGTGGTTCCCAGCCAGACGTTGATGGGTTTATCGAGCAGATCCTGTGTGAAGTTGTTGTATAGGCTCATGCCGGTGAGCATGCCCATAAAGTTGCCGATCTCCGCGGGGTAGATCAGATACTGCTGCACCGAGTTCTTAAAGTAGAAATCGATGGGGGTGCGGGCGGTTTGGACGCCATCGCCCACGGTGTAGGCAAGGGTGCCCGCGGGCTGCACCAGGACATTGAGATTGGGGGAACGGTCATTGAGGTTGTTCTGGTCTCCTGTGAGTACCACCCTGGCATAGATGGTGGTGGCGCCTTCTGTATCGGGAGTCCAGGTCACAGGCACGCTGGCTGTTTCGCCGGGAGCTACCTGCACGCCGGGAGCTGTGGCCAGTTCGATATCTGTGGGTGTGGCTACCTTGAAGAGTTTTACTTCATAGGTGCTTTGAGGCAGAATGCCCCAGTTGAACACGCTCACGGTGTAGGTGGAGGGTTGTCCCAGAGACGGGGTGCTGTTTCCGGTGATGGCTGTGGCAGCCAGATCGTTGTCCGGTATCACTTCCAGCATCACGTCATCCAGATACAACGAGCGGCCGGTTCCTCCCAGACCGTGTTTGAAGGCAATGGTACGGCCGGTGCCAGTGTAGCCGTTGAAGGACACCACATACTCGGTGACGGTGGTGGTGAGGGCTATCGACTGCACTTCCGTGTAGGTTGCGGGATCAAGCGGGTCGGCGATCACACCCACCGAGAGCGGATAGTTCGAACCGCTGGAGCGGGCCCAGAACTTCACGCGGGTGGTGTTGGTGGCGATGGCGGACGCGTAAGGCGGGGCCAGCAGGATCAGGGTCGCATTCGCGTCGGAAGGATTGTAGAGCCGCACGCAGTTGGGCTGGCTGTGGGCATAGGTGCTGGAGGAGTAGGTTCCCACAAAGGCACTGGTCGATGTGGACTGGATGATGGAGCCCCAATCCACTGGAAGATCCGGGGTGGCGACGGCATCGAAGTTCTGCAGATAGGGCAGGGTGTTGATCTGGGTATCGATGCAGTTGGCGGTCACCGTGATGGTGTGCGTCTCGCGGGTTGTGTTGTCCACTATGGTTATGGTGGCGGTATGCGTGCCTTCGGCAGTGGGTGAGTAGTTCAGGTTGAAGTTCAGCTGCTGCCCAAAGCTGATGGTGGCGGGCAGGACAGGCAGGTCGGAGAGGGTATAGAAGGGGTCGCCTGTGACGGAGATGGAGTTGATTGTGAGAGCTCCGCCGCCGGCATTACTGATGCTGATCTGGCGTGTGACGTCGTTGTTGATCAGTATGGTGCCAAAATCCACAGCAGTGGCACTAACAGTAAACACCGGGGTGTTTCCGATGGCGCTAAGGTGGAAGGTAGTCATCGGGAAAGTACCGGAGAGGGTGCCTGTGGCTGATGGCGCGGTGGGGTCGTATTGAGTGGCGTCCGCACGCAGGATGCGGGCTCTGTTGCTGCCCACGGTTTGCACTCGGAAGTCGTCGCCGGAGTTGTAATAGGTGTCTTCCCAGGGACGGTTGGCATAGAGCACCAGGTTGCCGCTTGTATAGTTGTAGGGGGTTTGCAGCGGTATGGTGATGGTGTTTTCCCCGCTTGGGTAGGTGACGTTGCCGTCGTAAACCAGGGTCAGTCCATCCGAGGGCAGTATCCAGCCCGCGGAAAGATCGGAAGACTGGGTTGAGCCCAACCAGAGTTTGGTAGGTTTATCCGGCAGGTTGGTCACGAAGTTGTTGTAGAAGCTGAGCGCGGTAATGCTCCCAAACATTCCCAGCTCTTCAGGGTAATACAGGCACTGGAAGAGGCTGTTTTTGTAATAGAAGTCCACCGGGCGTCCATCCGATGAGGTGCCTTCGCCCACGGTCACGGCGATGACTCCGGCCTCCATCACGGTGATGTTGAGTTCAGGCGTGTTATCGTTGTCCGGCACGGTGTCTCCATTCAACACAACTTTTCCGTAGATGGTCATGGCTCCGTCGGTTGTGGGTGTCCATTCAATATCGAAAACATGCGTTTCACCTGAAGCCAGGTTAATTCCGTTGGTCGAGGCCAGTTCTGTTGTTCCAGACATCAGTTTGACCGTGTAGTTGGTTCCAAGCTGAGTAGTCGTGCTGGTGTTTTCCACAGTCACCTGGTAAGTTGAGGCCATACCCACGGTGGGGGTTGTAGAGCCGGCGATCTGGGTAGCGGCGAGGTCATGCCTCAGGATGTGCAGCATGTTGGAGAAGGCTGGCACGCTGGGCACGCCGTTGGTATAGATTGCTTTCACCGCCCATTTGTAATTGCCATCCGGAGCTCCGTCCCAGCCGCTGTCCACATAGGAGGTGTCGGTGATGGTGTTGGCGGTTAGCTGGGTCCAGCTGGTTTCATCGTTTTCATTGCCCTGCAGCAGGCGCCAGACTTTGTAGCCGATGAACACGCGGTTGGGCTCGCGGCTGGAGTCTCTGGAGATCTGATGCTGGGAACGCAATTTATTGATCAGTTGTTGTTTGTTTGCCACATCTTCGCTTTCCAGACCAGAGAATCTGCTTGGCGGCGTGGGAGCGGGAGGGTCAATTTGAGTGACAGTCCTTCCCATGGGTGGTCCGACGTAGATATCGTCGAGATACCATCCGGCGTAAGAAACCGTAGCGGTGGCGAACCACTCGAAGCTGATTTCCACGTTATTCTGATTGCCATAGGCGGAGAGATCAATGGTCAGGCGCTGCCAAGGCATAAATACTGCCGAAGCGATCGTGCCCCACACAGTGTTGCCGTTGACCTTGATTAAACCGTAGTCCCAGTTATTATAGCCGTCCATATAGTGCCAAAGATCGAGCACTGGGTTGGCGCACTCGGAGAGATTGAAGGTCTTTCTGAGGTAAGACCAGCCATTGGCGTTGGTATAACCGCCATCGATGACTGTTCCCCACATTCCTGTTCCGGAGTGCGCTTCGGTCGGTGGAGTATCCGCATAATAGGTGTCGATATCGGTGTAATTGCTGACGTCGTATGTATTGGTCCATTCCCAGTCGCCGAGGGGGTTTGACCAATCGGAACTGGGAACCCAGCCGCCATTGTCAAACTCGAAGTCCTCCACACCTCCGCTGGAACCAGGGCTCCTCCAGACGAGGGAAACCTGAGTCTGCTCGGTGTTTTCGGTGGCCTGCACATATCGTGGAGGTACAGCCGTCTCGCTCATCACCAAGGTGCCCATGTCGTAATTGCCGGCTCCGACCGTGATGCTGCCGGTCAGGTCTTGGTAGCCTTCTGTTACCAGCTGATAGTCATAGGTGTTACCGGAGAACACTCCGGTGATTGTGAAGTGTCCTGTGGCGTTGGTGGTGCCAGAGTGGGTCGTCTGACCAACCAGGGTGATGTCAACACCAGCAAGGCCCACGGTGGGTTGATCGCTGCCGACCACAAGGCCGGTCACGTTCACGGTGGAGGAGGGGATGAGGTTTATATTTTGGGTGGTGGTCTCATTTGCCAACAGGGTAACTGTCACAGACTGAGTCTCATAACCGATTTTACTGGCGGTGAGGGTGTAAGTTCCGGGTTGCACGTAGGGGAAATTGTATGCGCCGTTGGTATCCGTGACGGTGGAATAAATTGTCCCTTCAAGCACAATGTTCACATCCGACACTGGGTTTCCGCCGGATGTTACCACTCCGTTGAGGATGGCCGTATCCACGAAGTTGAAGCTCAAGCGGATATTGGCACGGTTCTGCGATGTGGTTCCTGTCGTGTTTCCGGCGGCATCGGCTGAGTCGCTCTGGAAGCGCAGGGAGGTGTTGGTTCCGGTGGTTTCTGTGTAATACACTTGGGCGTTTCGGGTATAGCTACCGGTTAAGGTGGTGACGATATCCACAAGCAGGTTGGATACCCCGTCCCACAAAAATGGAGCGCTGAAAGGGTGTGTGTTCCAGCCTTCCACAGGCATAAAGTTGTTCTCATAGAAGACTTGGGTATATTCCCCAACCTCAAAGGTGGTGGTCAGGGATTGCTGGTTGGTATTCTTCACCTTGATCGTATAGTTTGGCATGGGTGAGCAGGTGTTCAACGCCATCACGTTGAATCCGAGGGAGCTGATCAATCCCGGAGCTCCGCCGGCGGCTATAATCTCCGCCGCGGTATAGAGATATTGCTGATGGAAGTTTTTATAATATGTTCCGTATGGGGTGGGGGCTCCGGTCGCCGTGTTGGTGGAGGTTCCGTCGCCGATGGAGACTATAGTTGTTCCCGCTTCCATCACCAGAACGTTGAGGTTCGGGCTTTGGTCGTTAGTGGGATTGATGTCTCCTGGTAGGAACACCTTGGCGTAAAGATCCACATTTCCTTCCACGGTGGGGGTCCAGGTCAACGGCACTTCCACTGTGGTATCAGGAGCGATATCCACACCATTCGCGGTGGCCAGTTCCTGATTATCGCCGTTGAAGAGTTTGACCGTGTAGGTGCTCTGCGAGGCTGTGCCCCAGTTGCGGATGGTGGCGTTATAGGTGGTGGCGTTGCCCACGGTAGGGGTTACATTGCCGCTGAGCTGCTCGCAGGCCAGGTCGTTGGGCGCGATCTGCTCAAACACCACATCGTCCACATAGATGGTCCGACCTGCGCCGCCAAGGCCGTGCTTGAAACAGATATGTGTTCCTGTTCCGGTATAGGAAGAGAGATTGACCACATATTCGGTGAGCGTGGTGCTGAGAAACAGGTTCTGCACTTCAGTGTAGGTAGCGGGATCCAGAGGATTGCTCATCACTCCGACGGAGAGCATATAGTCTGATCCGACTGAGCGTGACCAGAACTTCAGGCGTATGGTGTTAATGGACAGCGGCGGAGCGATGGGCGGGCCCACCAGGATCAGGGTCGCACTTGCGTCGGAAGGATTGTAAAGCCGCACGCAGTTGGGCTGGCTGTGGGCATAGGTGGTGGAGGCATAGGTTTCCACCACAGCGTTTGTGGAACTGGATTGGATTATGTTTGTCCAATCAAAGGGCAGCTCCGGAGGGGTCACCGCGTCCCAGTTCTGGCTGTATGGCAGGGTGGTGACATCCGGATCGCCGTGGGTGGTGAAGCTCCACACCGGGCAGTTACTTGCGCTGCCATGGGTGTTGTAAGGAACCACTTGCCAATAATAGGTGGTGTTAAGCTGCAGATCGGGATCGGGGTCATAAGTGCACGCCAGACCCAGATCCTGGTTGTTGACGATGTTGGTGGGCGGATTGTCTGTGCCCAGTGACAAGCGGTAGCCGTCCGGCCAGATATTGCCGCGCATCCAGTTCAGGGTGGCAAAGGGGCTCACCAGGGTCGCCCCGGGCTGGGGTGAAACAACCAACGCCGGATCTGGCGGCGTAGTGGTGGGGGTGATCAGTTGGATGTTGGCGCGGTTGTAGGTTCTGTTGCCGTCAACAGTTGGGAAGTTGGCGTCAAGATACTTGTAGACAGCCATGTAGTCCGGGGTGGTGCTGGTATATTGGAAGTTGGGGTAACCTGACGCCCAGCTACCATCCCAGTTCTCAAACAGGAATTCGATGTTCTGGGTGCCGTTCCAGGCAAAGGGAGTGCTGAAAGCGATGTAGTGCCAGCCTCCTCCATTGTAGGTAAGCTCGCCCTGAAATACCTGCTGAAACTGCGTATTGTCCGGATAACCGATATCCGTTGTCTCATAGGCCGAGACAGTAGTATGCCGCACATACACACGTTGGTCTTGCACGGTATAGTTGCTGGGCGTGTTGCCGACGTAGAAGCCAACGCCGATGATGGTGTTCGCGCTGGTGAGTCCGGCAGTGTTTATCTCTGCCTGCGTGTAGATAACCTTGCCCCAGCCGTAGTTGTATAATCCGTAGAACGGAATATAGTACTGGGTGCTGGTTCCGTCGCCGATGGTGTAGGAGTCGGCGAAAGCGAGAACAGCAAGGAGCAAGAACAGGGTGAAGATAACAAGTCTTTTCATCTCTTCTCCTTAGAGTGCTTAATTAAAGATTGTTACGATTGAGTTTAGTGCGGTTGTTAAAACTTTTGACACCTTATACCCTCGAAATGGAGAGGATTGCATAACCTGGCTTGAGCCTGGCTGTGATTCAGGTTGCACCGCTTGCGGGCGTGAAGATGTTGCGGGGTGAGCCGCAACCGCTCCATGCGATACTTTCCTGTCAACACAGTTTTTGCTACAGCTCAAGCTGAACATCGTTTACCTCGATGTCTTCATTTTGGGAGAACGCAAACGAACCCAGCTTATCACAGATCACAAGCTCAGGTAAACGTTTCCCTTCTCCAATCCATATAAAAAGAGTTCCATCTTTTTGTAAAGGATTATTTTGGAGCTGCCGCGTAATAATTGGCTTCATGTTTTGCCTTGCGAAGGGAAAGTGATGGCGATGGTCGTTCCGCTTGTTTTGGGCTGGACACTTGACCTTATATCCGGGCTGCCGAAGTCTGTTC
>DFUX01000062.1:9135-15847 GCA_002379855.1 Cloacimonetes bacterium UBA4175
CTTGGCACTGGATCCCGGGTTAGACGGTTCACGCAGATATACGCGGATAAAAGGCGCAGATTGCCGCGGATTGATGTGATACAGGTTCAGGATTTGCCCTTATTTTGTTCTTTTAATTCGTGTTAATTAGTGTAATGCGTGGATGATTATTCTAAAAGACTGGATCCCGGCTCAATCCACCCCACCAAACCGCTGCGCGCTTTGGCGGGGACCCCGGAAGGCCGGGATGACACAGAATATAGCTTGGTGGACTTGTTTCGTGGGAACCTTTCCACCTTTCCACCTCAAAAACACCTTTCCACGTCCTCATCGTAGCACCTATATATATGGGGGCCGCGTTTACAATAACTGGCTCGCCGGGGGTCTTCCGGCAGTCATCCTTAACCCGGTGAGGGATGACCTAAGGATGATGGCGCCAAAGCCAGTCGCAGCAAGGGACGGAGCTATGAAGGGAAAACGGGATAATTGGTATTTTATTTTGTTTGACGCAAGTATGGCGGGGAGGATTTTACGCCGAAATAGGGATGGGGGAAGGCAGGTTTTTCCATCCTTATTCAGTGACGCTTTCCGTCCCTGTCTCTTGTGTGGGGCGGCACTTTGCGCCTGCCATCCTGCGTCCCATCTTCCAGCCCTAAGGTAAGATGCGCCGTGAGTAACGCGTTGTTCTGAATTATTCGGTTATCTTCCGTTAACAAACCTCTTTCTCAGGCTGAAAGAAAGCCTTTTTTGTTGACATGAATTCAGCCGCTAAATGCAATGTCCGAAACACCACTTTCGCCAAGGAAGGGGACAAACTTTATGAAAAAGAAATGGAGAATTATAATCGGGATCGCGGTTGCGCTGATCCTGCTGGTGCTGGGTCTGCGCGCCTGCGGCAAGGCGGGCGGCAAGAAAATGGCTCAAGACGCTGCCCCGCAGTCCTATACGGTGGCTCGGGGAGACATTGTCACCAAGATCGAGATCACCGGTGAGGTGCAGCCCAAAACAGTGGTTGCCCTGAAATCCAAGGTCTCGGGCAAGATCGTGAAACTCTATGCCGACGAAAACGACTATGTTAGCCAGGGACAGAAGATTGCGGATATCGAGCCGGACTACAATCAGGCCAATACCCTGTTCAGCACCAAAGCCCAGCTCAGCCGCGCCGAAATGCGCCTGAGAAACGCGCGCAAGGATCTGGAGGACAAGCGGGTGCTGCTGGCCAAGGACTACATCTCCCGCGAGGCCTTCCAGGCCGCGGAAGACGAACTTAGCTCCGCCCAGATCGACCATCAGCAGGCGCAATCGCAGTATGAGATGATCAAGGATATGGACGTGCCCGGCAAGGTGATCCACGTGTATGCCACCTCTTCCGGCGTGGTGATCGAGCGCAAGGTCAACGAAGGCGAGATGGTGCAATCCAGCCTTGGCAGCTTTGGCGAGGGCACGGTGCTGATGAAGATCGCCGACCTGGCCCAGATGACCGTCGCCAGCAAGATCAACGAGGTGGATATCGCCAAATTCAGGTTGGGACAGGAAGCCACCATCAAGCTGGACGCCCTGCCCTATGAGGAATACAGCGGCCGCATCGTGAAGATCGCCCCCTCGGCGGTCGTCGAAAACAACGCCAAGGTCTTCCCGGTGGAGATCAGCATCGATGCCAGCGGCGCCAAAGCCAAGCCGGGCATGACGGCGGTGGTCACGATTATCGGCGAATCGCGCCTCGATGTGCTGGTGATCCCCATCCGCGCTGTGTTTACCGACGACAAGGGGCAGGACATCGTGTATATGCTGCCCAAGACCGCCGTCAAAGCGCAAAAGGACGCTCCCGAACAGGAGCCGTTGCCCACGCCTCTGCAACTTGGCGCCAACGACCTGCAGCAGGTGGAGGTGCTTTCCGGCCTGAAGGAAGGCGACAGGATTTCACTCACGGAGCCGGGATCGGCCAAGAACAACATGATGTTTATGGGAATGTAAAGGTATAAGTATGATAGAGATCAAGAACCTCTCGCGCAGCTTTGGCGAGCTCAGAGCTGTGGACGGGATAAGCTTCCGGGTGGAACCCGGCGAGATCGTGGGCTTTTTGGGGCCCAACGGTGCCGGTAAAACCACCACCATGCGCATGATGACCGGCTATCTGCAACCGAGCGGGGGTGAGATCGAGCTGGATGGCGAAAGCATCTTTGCCGACCCCCTCTCCGCCAATGCCCGCATCGGCTATCTGCCCGAGCAGAATCCGCTCTATGCCGATATGGACGTGGAGGAGTTCCTCGTCTATATGGGACGCCTGCGCAGGCTGGGCAAGGAACAACTGTCCGGCCGGCTGGACTACGTGCGTGACAAATGCGGCCTGCAGGATGTGTGGAGGCAAAGGATCGGCACCCTCTCCAAAGGCTTCCGGCAGAGAACCGGCCTGGCTCAGGCCATCCTCCACGATCCCGAGGTGCTGATCCTGGACGAACCCACCAGCGGGCTCGATCCCAACCAGATACTGGAGATTCGCGAGCTGATCCGCGAACTTGGCAAAGCCAAGACAGTCCTGCTTTCCAGCCACATCATGCAGGAGGTGCAGGCGCTCTGCGACCGGGTAGTGATCATCAACGCCGGACGGATAATTGTGGACGACGCCATCGACAATCTGGGCTCCTACATCGAAGGCTACAACCGCGTGGTGCTGGAAGTGGAGGCCGTGGAACCGGATTTTTCGCCCTGGCTGGAACAACAGACCGATGTGGAACTGGACGCCTCGCAGCAGGAGGAAGGCGTTACCACCCTGGAATTCCTCTGCCCGCCGGATGCCGATATCCGCAAAGACCTGTCTTCCTACGCGGTTTCCCAGGGCTGGCAGATTCTGAGCATCTATCTGGAAAAGCAAAGCCTGGAAAGCATCTTCCACGAGCTTACTTCCGAGACGCGGGAGGCGATGGAGGAACTGGCGGAAGAGGAATTGCAACCGCAGGCTAAGGACGCGGAAGGCCCCGCGCCGGAGGATACGGCTGCGGACACGCCGGAAGACAGCGAGGAGGAAGACAGATGAACCCCGCCCTCACCATCGCCCGCAAAGAATATCAGCTTGCCATGCGCAACCTGAGCACTTACATCGTTTTGGGCATTTTCCTGATCTTTACCGGATTCTATTTTGGCAACACCGCCTTCAAGGTCGGCCTTGCAGAGCTGAGGGGGATTTTTGGCTTTATGCACACCCTCTTCCTCTTTTTTATCCCCGCCCTCACCATGGGGAGCATCACCCGGGAGCGTCACAGCGGCACCCTGGAACTGATCTCCACGCTGCCCATACGGCGCGGGCACATCATCTGGGGCAAGTTCCTGGCGGCTTTCGGCCTGCTCAAGACCGTGCTGCTGCTCAGCCTTGTCTATCCTGTGCTGGTGCTGCTTTTTGGCAGTGGCTTCGACATCGGGGCTGCAATCAGCGGTTACCTCGGCCTGCTCTGCGCCGGCGCTGCCTACATCGCCATCGGCATCTTTGCCAGCAGCCTGTCCGACAACCAGGTGCTGGCATTCATCCTGGGCCTTGCCATCTCCGCCGTGTTCTATCTGCTTGGGCATCTGGGCAGCATCCTCTCCTCCACCCTTTTCACGCGGCTGGAATTCTTTGGCTTCGACTACCATCTGCAGAGCTTTTTCAAAGGTGTGATCGACACCCGCGACCTGCTCTATTTCGCCGTTGTGGCTTACATCTTTGCCTTGCTGGCGCAGATGCGTCTGCAGGCTCAAAACCTTGCCCAGGAGAAGTGACATGGCTCAAAGATCGCAAATATTCAGTTCCTACCTGCTGCGCGTGGCCATCGCCGTGATGGTCTTGCTGGTGGGGGGCTTGCTCTACCTGCGCCAGGATGCGAGCCGCGACCGCGTCTATTCGCTCAGCAAGCACAGCCGCACCACTGTTCGCGCCCTCAAGGACAAGGTGCTGGTCAAGGTCTTCGCCTCGCGTCAGCTACCTCCGGAGTTCAGTAATCTGAACCGCGCCCTCAAAGACCTGCTGGAAGAGTTTCAACGCAATAGCCGCGGTAAGTTCCGCTATGAATACGCCCGCTTCGCCACCAATGAAGAGCTGTTGTCCCAGGCCAGCGCCAGTGGGATTCAGCCCTATGTGGCGCACATCCAGGAAAACGACGAACTGGTGAGCAAGGAAATTGTGCTGGGACTGGTGCTGGAAGGCGCGGGCAAGTCTCAGCCGATGGTGCTGATTCCCGGCATGGAAAGCCGCATGGAGTATCAGATCATGAAGGAGCTGAACAAGTTCGACGCCCGTCCCCTGCCTGATCTGACCATCTTCGCGGATTCCCTGAGCCTTATGTACCAGTATGCCAACAACCGCAACGAACTGGCCACCTTCATCTACGAACTGAGCCAGAACTATAATATCATCTACACCGATCTCAAGACCGCGCCCCGCTTCACTCCCGTGATGCTCTGCCTCGGCGTGGTGAGCGATCTGCAGCGTATCCAGCTCTACCATCTGGACCAGTATCTGATGCAGGGCGGGCAGATCGTGATGACCCAGGACCGCGCTTATGTCTATTCCAACAACTACGGCACCGCCGTGGTGGAGACCGAGAGCAACCTCTTTAAGCTGCTGGACCACTATGGCATCCACATCCATAACAACCTGGCGCTGGACCGCGAGTGCGAGATACGTAAGGGAGCGGGATTGGGCACCCAGGCGCCTTATCCCTTCATCCCCATGATCCGCGGTAACCCGAAGCTGGATTATACCCGCGGCTTTGACAGCATCTATCACTTCCTGGCTTCGGAGGTCACGCTGCTGCCGGGCGCAAGGCTCAAATATAGCCCCGTGCTGCAGACCTCAGATCACTCCAACCGCCTGCTGGGCCCCGTGTTTCAGGTGGAGGAATCCATCAACCGCGGACTGGAGCCGGGATATCTGAACCAGCCTCCCATCACCGTGGCGGCGGAGTTTTCCGGCCAGTTCAACAGCTTTTTCACCGAGGCCCTCACCGATTCCACCTTCCATGCCTCGACGGACAAGGCGCGCGTCATCCTCTTCGGCGACAGCGAACTGCCTCTGGATTTCGGAGCGGGCGCTTATGTGGTGCTGAACGCAGTGGATCACCTGCTCGGCAGGAAGGAGGCCATCGAGCTGCGCTCCCGCAACCTCCGTCCCTCGCTGCTGAGTACGGGCGTCTTCATGGAACGCTTCAAGATCAATCCCTCCGATCCGGACAGGACTTCCGCCATGCTCAAAACCTGGTTCAAACTGGGTTCCATCCTTGGCCCGCTGGCGCTGCTGCTCCTGATTGGCGCGGGGGTGGCCATTCATCGCAAGGTCAGGAAGGTGGAGGCATGAAGCGCAGCCAGCTGATCCTGCTGTTCATCCTGTTGCTTCTTGTAGTGGGCTACATCTGGCTGCGTTCGCGTTCCCCGCGGGAAAGCCTCAAGCCGGTGTTCGCGGTGGATTCCCTGCATGTGGGGCGGATCGAGATTTCCCAAGGGGAAAGAAAGATCGTCTTCTCCAAAACCCCGCAAGGCTGGAAGATAAGCCAGCCCATCGACTGGGATGTGGAACCCGACCGCTTTGGCCTCTTCTTCCGTGACGTGATCAAGGGCAAATATGCCACCACCGTCATCGGAGAAGGCAGCGAAGCCGTCGCCAGCTATCAGTTGCAGGACTCCCTGGCCTTCTGGGTGAAGGTGTGGGATAGCAAAGACAGATTGCGGACGCAGGCGCTCTTTGCCAATCTGGGGCATCCTTTCGACTATTTCCGCTACGCGGGGCAGGACAAGGTCTATCAGATTCGCCAGAAAGTGGCCTCTGAATATCAGCCCGACCTGGCCTACTGGCGTAAGCCCAATGTGCTCAGCATTAGCCCCGACCGGCTTTTCCGTATCTCGGTGCGCCATCCCAAAAACAGCTACGTGCTCAGCCGCAACGCCGATCTCTGGCATTTCAAGGACAAGATCGCGGAGTTTGACGTGCCGCCCGGCAACGTGACCATGGCCAAAATCCAGAACATCCTCGCCAAACTGGATGCCTACAACGTCATGCAGGGAGAGGAAGCTCCCGCGCTCCAGGATTTGGGCGATCCGGTCTGTGAGGTGGACATCCTGCTCACCGACAAAAGCCAGCGCCAGATCAGGTTTTACAAGTATCAGGACAACTATCTGATGACCGTGGACAACCATCCGGATATGTATTTTGAGGTGATCTTCGACACCGTGTTCCGCTTCACCCGGCACGCCCCGCTCTTCAATGCCAGGGTGGGGGAGCTGCCCCCTAAAGGAGCCTTTTGACCACCATCACCCGCGCCCGGGCGCTGGATGAGCCTCTCTTTGAGAGTATTACCCGCATCTGGATTAGCGCTGGCATCAGCAATCCTGCCCGCATGGACGACCTGGCCTCGGTGCGCTACAATCTGGACAACGGCGGCATCATGCTGCTGGCCTGGGAGGATGAAGAACTGGCCGGAACGGCCTGGCTGAGCCACGACTTCCGTCGCCTCTACATCCACCACATGGCGGTGGAACCCGCCCTGCAAAACCGGGGCATTGGCAGGCTGCTGCTGCAGGAGGCCCTGCAGATCGCCCGCGAGAAAGGCTTTCAACCCAAACTGGAAGTCCACCGCGACAATCCCGCCGCCCGCCATCTATACCACAGTTGCGGCTTCACCGACCTCGACGGCTACATCACCATGATCCGCCGCGGCTGAAAAGCCCCCACCTGACCCCAAAACCGTGTCATCCCGGGCTGTCGGGG
>DFUX01000031.1:0-8844 GCA_002379855.1 Cloacimonetes bacterium UBA4175
ATCACATAATTATCTGTGTTGCCTTGGTACTGGTAATTTTGGCTCAAACCTCCAAGGGTGGTCTTGATGCCAATTTAGGTGGAGCAGCAATGAATGTATTTGGAGGTAGTGGAGCATCCAAATTTTTACGGAAATGGACTCAGATTTTAGGTGTTTTATTTGTGATATCTTCGCTTTTTCTGTCGATTCAAGTGACAAGAACAAATCAAGCAAAAGCTCCTAAAATATTGGAAGAACAATTTAGTGAAACTACTAAAGCTCCTACTGGGACATCATCAAAGACCAATAAACCCATAACTACTTCACCTAACACAGAGCAAGCGAAAGAGCAGACCGAGACTAAAACGAGCGAAAGTCCATCTTTACCTTAGAAAACTACAAAAGATTAGGAAAAATAAAAGGGTAAATATGCAGAAGTGGTGGAATTTGGCAGACACGCAAGACTAAGGATCTTGTGCCTGTAAAGGGTGTGCGGGTTCGAGTCCCGCCTTCTGCACCATAATGAAAGCTCCTCCAACGAGGGGCTTTTTTTATTGTGCGCCTTGTCCCGTTACCCGCCGGATCAAATGCGGATTCGGAAACAGTCCCTGCCCGTGGTCAACCTTTTTTATTGACTAAATCAGGCTATTTCAAATAATGTAGCGAAAGATTAAAATAAAGAAATGGAGGATTGCCATGTTTGGCAAAATGAAAACCGATCTGCAAACCATGTTCGAAGATCTCAAGAAACAAGGTTTGTACAAGAACGAACGCATTATCACCACACCCCAGGGCGCAAACATAGGTGTAAGCACAGGACAGACTGTGATGAACTTTTGCGCCAACAACTACCTTGGCCTGGGCAATCATCCCGCCGTGGTAAAAGCCGCTCAGGATATCATGAACGATTGGGGCTATGGCCTGGCTTCCGTGCGCTTTATCTGCGGAACGCAGAAGATTCACAAAGACTTGGAGCAGAAGATCTCCGAGTTTCTGGGAACTGAGGACACCATCCTTTACGTTGCCTGCTTCGACGCCAATGGCGGCGTATTCGAGCCTCTGCTGGGAGACGATTCCGCCATCATCTCCGATGAACTGAACCATGCCTCCATCATCGACGGCGTGCGCCTCTGCAAAGCCAAGCGCCTACGCTATAAACACTCAAACATGGAAGAGCTGGAAAAACACCTGCAAGAAGCACAGGGCTCAAAATACCGCATGATCTGCACCGACGGCGTATTCTCCATGGACGGGGATATGGCCAAGCTGCCCGAAATCTGCGACTTGGCAGACAAATATGACGCCCTGGTCTTGGTTGACGACTCCCACGCGACGGGCTACATCGGACCCAAAGGCAGGGGAACTCCCGAGCATTTTGGAGTCCAGGACAGGGTAGATATCGTTACCAGCACCCTGGGCAAAGCCATGGGCGGCGCGAACGGCGGCTTCACCTCCGGACGCAAGGAGATCATTGAGCTTCTGCGCCAGCGCAGCAGACCCTATCTGTTTTCAAATTCAGTCGCTCCAGCCGTCGTGGGCGCCAGCCTCAAAGTGATCGAGCTGCTCACCGGATCATCCGAGTTGCGCGACAAGGTGTGGGACAACGCGGTCTATTTCCGTCAGGAAATGGTGAAAGCCGGGTTTGACATCGTGGAAGGCAACACCGCCATCGTGCCGGTGATGCTTTACGACGAGCCTCTGGCCATGAAGATGGCTGACATGCTGCTGGAAGAAGGCATCTACGTGATCGGATTCGTGTATCCCGTGGTGCCCAAAGGCAAGGCCCGCATCCGCGTCCAGCTTTCCGCCGCGCACAGCCGCGCCGATTTGGACAAAGCCATCGCAGCTTTCAAGAAAATCGGCAAAGAACTGAAGCTGATATAAGGAGTGGACTTGCCTGCGGGTTGCGTCTATCTGGTGCCGGTTCCGATCGGCAACCTGGGAGATATTACCCTGCGGGCTTTGGAGACCCTGAAGAAGGTGGACCTGATCGCCTGCGAGGACACCCGTAACACGGGATTCCTGCTCTCGCAATATGAGATCAAGCCTCCCAGGCTGATCAGTCTGCACAAATATAACGAAAGGAAGCGGAGTTCGGAGATACTCGGATCCCTGCTGGCCGGCCATGACGTTGCAGTTGTAAGCGACGCGGGCAGCCCAGGTATCTCCGATCCCGCTCTTTTGTTTATTCAAAGCGCGATAGAAGCCGGCATCCAAATCGTTCCCCTGCCAGGCGCAACGGCGCTGATTCCCGCCCTGATCGCTTCCGGACTGGATACCAGCCTTTGGCAGTTTTGCGGTTTTGCCCCGCTCAAGGTCAAAGACCGCCGCGCTTTTCTGGAGCAAATCAAAGACTATCCCGGCAGCAGCGTGCTCTATGAATCCCCCCACAGGATCAGGCAGAGCCTGGAAGACCTGCTCGCCGCCTGCGGAGACCGCCAGGTTTGCATTGGCAGGGAGATCAGCAAACTGCATGAGGAATTCATCCGCGGGACTTTGAGCGCCATAGTTGCGGATTATCAGATCAAAGAAAAAGGGGAGTTTGTGGTGGTCGTCGGAGCCGCTCAGAAGGAACGCAAACCCGATCCGGATGAGGTGGCAAGGCATATCGACTCCCTGCTGGCGGAAGGGCAGAGCATGAAGAGTGTTGCGGAGAGTGTGGCAGAACGTTTTTCGCTTGCCCGCAACGAAGCGTATCAGATAGTTTTACAGAGGAAAAAAGAACTTTGATGAAACCGTATCTGCTCTTCGATTTTGACGGCACCGTGGCTGATTCGATCGGGAAACTGTTTACAATGATCAACGAACTTGCTCCCCGCTACGGATATCAGCCCATCAGCGAGGAAACCTTTTCCCAACTTCGCAATCTCAACCTGCGGCAGTCTTTCAGGCATCTCAAAATCCCTTTATACAAGCTGGGACAGGCTATCCCTATCGTATTGCACGAGTATCGCAAGATCATCCCGGAACTGGATCCCTGCCCGGGTATCCTGCCAGTGCTTGAGACATTAAAAAAGCGGGGCATCCCCATGGCCTTGATCAGTTCCAATCAAACCGAAAACGTCCAGGAGTTCCTGGACCGGCAAGGGATAGATTGTTTTGCCTGGGTGGAGGGAACCGGCGGCATCCTGAAAAAGCATAATAAGATCACCCGTCAGATAGTAAAGCATGGATTGATCCGCAAAGATGTCATCTACATCGGGGATGAATCCAGAGACATCAAAGCAGCCAGGAAGAGCCGTGTCAAAGTGATCTCGGTCACCTGGGGCTTCCACTCAGCAGAACATCTGGCCAGGCACAAACCAGACTATCTGGCTGCCAGCCCGGATGAGTTGCTAAAGATTGTTCTAAATATATCTGCCCAAGCCCTTGCTTGACCCCATTAGTAATATAGTGTGAAATAGTATCGAATTGGGCATGAAATTTGCATGATGCATAATACCATAGTATTAAATACCTTACAGGAGATGATAATGAAGAAGTCACTTTTCGTATTACTGACACTTCTTTGCTTGCTCAGCACAGTGCTGGCGGTTCCCCGCAACCTGGTTGTTGTGGAGGTTGCCACAGGAACCTGGTGCGGTTACTGCCCGGGTGCAGCCATGGGTTGCCATGACCTGTTGCAAAACGGCCATGCCGTGGCAATAATTAAGAATCATGGCAGCGACAGCTTTGCCAATACCTATTCCAACGCCCGTAACAGTTTTTACGGGATCTCAGGATTCCCCACAGCTGTCTTCGATGGCCAGAATCCCACTTCGGGCGGCAGCTCAAGCTCGTCCATGTACAGCAACTACCTGCCCAAGGTGAATTCCCGGCTAAACGTTCCATCTCACTTCCTGATTAGCGCCGTCGGAGCTCAAATCGGCAGCGAATACAGTATATCAGTCACCGTATCCAAGCCTGAAGCGGATACCAACACCAACGTCAAGCTGCACGCTGTACTCACCGAGTCCAACATTCCTTATACATGGTTCAACCAAACCACGGTGGATAATGTCAACCGGCTGATGGTACCGAACCAAAACGGCACCGCCATTAATCTGGCCACTGGCGAAACCACCACTGTCAATCTGACTTTAACTCCCGATGCTTCTTGGAATATTGGCAACTGCGAAATCGTGTTTTTCCTGCAGAACATGACTTCGAAAGAGATTCTGCAAGGGGTCAAATATTCACTTGCATCGCTGGTGGGAGCATATCCTGTTTCGCACCAGACCATTGATTTCCCCGACGTCTCAGTGAACGGTACCAACACAATCCCAATCACGATCACCAATTTCTCATCCACCCCCGCAAGCGGTACGATCACTATCTCCAATCCGGTTTTCAGCTGCGACGTGAGCAATTTCAACATTCCCGCAGCCCAGACCATCACGGCGAATGTGACCTTCTCTCCCACTGCCCCTCAAACATACAATGGCAACCTGGTGATCACCAGCAACCTTTACAACCATCCCAATATCACCATTCCCTTGACAGGAACGGGCTTCACCAACGAAGCGCCGGTAGCCACGGGCGTTGTTGTTTCCGGTCATCCAGTCATTCATCAGCAATTGACGGGGGAATATGTGTTCACCGATGCGGATAGCGACACCGAGGGAAGCTCGATCTACAAATGGTACAGGATCGTAAATTCCTCACCGGTTCTGATCAATGGGGCCAATGAAATCAACTATACCCCAGTGGAAGCAGATATCGACCATGAACTGGTCTTTGAAGTTACCCCGGTTGATGAACACGACATGCCGGGAACACCTGTTTCCAGTGATCCCACACCCACGATAATCGATCTGCCCGCGCCCCAGAATCTGACCGGCACCCTCAATCTCCCGGACACCGTGGTGCTCACTTGGGAACCACCCCAATACTACGGTGGCAGAGGTTTTGTGGGTTATAGGCTATTCCGCAACGGACTGTCCATATCCACCCTTACCAACCCCAACACCCTGACCTTCACCGACACCTATGTGCCCCAAGGAATCAATGAGTATTGGGTCTGCTCACTTTTCAACGATCCGATGATGCTCTCCGACCCATCCAACATAGTCAGCATCAACATCTTGTCCAACGAGGATGATATCATTTCAGCCGGCAATTCACTCAATGTGTATCCAAATCCTTTCCGTTCCAGCACTTCATTTGCGCTGCGCGGCAAGGCGAACAGACAAGTGAACATCTACATCTACAACATCAAGGGCCAACTGGTCAGGAGCATGACCGGCTCAACCGACCAAAACGGAGAAGCCAGCTTGAACTGGGATGGCACCAATTCGTCTGGTAACAAAGTTGACAGCGGCGTTTACTACTATCAACTCAACAGCCCCGATTTCCAACATCAAGGCAGAATAGTTCTGATGAAATAATCTGCCTGCCGCAATATTCACCAAGGCCCCGGAGCTTCCGGGGTCTTTTCATTTCTGTTCCAAACGATATGTCTTGACTTGATAAAGCCCATCCCTAAAGTTGGCAACACAAAGCAAGATCGAGGTATGCATGGAAAATCCTACCACAGACAAAACCCCGGTTTCCAATTTTATACGGACCATCATCGACCGTGATTTGGAATCCGGAAAGCATAAAAGCATCAAGACCCGGTTTCCTCCCGAGCCCAATGGCTATCTGCATATCGGGCACGCCAAGTCCATCTGCCTGAATTTCGGTCTGGCGAGGGATTACGGCGGAATCTGCCACCTGCGTTTTGACGACACCAATCCCATCAAGGAAGATGTGGAATATGTGGATTCAATCATGGAAGATGTGCGCTGGCTGGGGTTTGACTGGCAGGACAAGCTTTTTTACGCCTCTGATTACTTCGATCAGTTGTACGAATATGCCGAAATCCTGATCAAAGAAGGCAAAGCCTATGTCTGCGACCTCTGCCAGGAGGAAATCCGCAAACACCGCGGAACCCTCACTGTTCCGGGCAAGGATAGCCCCTACCGCAACCGGAGCGTCGAAGAGAACCTCGATCTGTTCCGGCGTATGCGGGATGGCGAATTTGAAGAAGGCGCCAAATCCCTGCGGGCAAAGATCGACATGGCCTCGCCCAATCTGAATATGCGGGATCCCGTCATCTACCGCATCAAGAAGGCCGAACACCACCGCACCGGAAACAAGTGGCTCATCTACCCCATGTATGACTACACGCATTGCATTTCCGACGCCCTGGAAGGGATCACGCACTCGATATGCACCTTGGAGTTTGAAGACCACCGGCCGCTCTACGACTGGTTTCTCGACCAGTTGCCCGTCCCCTGCCATCCCCAACAGATCGAATTTGCCCGCCTGAACCTCTCCCACACCATGATGAGCAAGAGGCGTCTGCTGGAATTGGTGCAAAACAAGGTTGTTAACGGCTGGGACGACCCCCGCATGCCCACCCTGGCGGGAATGAGGAGACGCGGTTTTTCACCCGAGGCCATCAGGGAATTTGCCGACCGCATCGGCGTGGCCAAAGCCAACTCGGTCGTGGACTTTGAGCTGCTCCAGTTTTGCGTGAGGGAAGACCTCAACAAACACGCGAACAGGGTGATGGCTGTACTCGATCCGGTCAAGCTTACCATCGAGAACTACCCGGAAGGCAAAGTGGAGGAACTGGAGGCCGACAACAATCCGGAAGACCCTTCCGCCGGAGTGAGGCTGATTCCGTTTTCCCGCAATCTCTACATCGAACGGGATGATTTCTCGGAGAACCCGCCCAAGGGCTGGTTTCGCATGTCCCCCGGCAAGGAGGTTCGCCTCAAGCATGCCTATTACGTCACCTGCAAGGAAGTGGTCAGGGATGCCCAGGGCAGGATCAGCGAACTGATCTGCACCTATGATCCTCTATCCCGGGGAGGGGGAACAGCCGATGGACGCAAGGTCAGGGGCACCATCCACTGGGTTAGCGCTGAACACTCCATCCCGGCTGAGTTGCGGCTTTATGACCAGCTCTTCACCATCGCCGACTTCAATGATATGGAAGAGGGAAAGGACTACACAGACTACCTGAATCCAGACTCACTGGTCGTCAATCGCGTTTGCAGGCTTGAACCGTCATTGAGGGACGCGAAAGCTGGGGAACGCTATCAGTTCATGCGCCAGGGATATTTCTCCGTGGATCCGGACAGCGGCCCGGACGGCCTGGTGTTCAACAGGATAGTGACTTTGAAGGATAGCTGGGCCAAACAGCAGGCTGCTAAAAGCTAAAAATATACTTATGTAAAGAAAGGCGCCCTCTGGCTTCCGGGGGCGCTTTCTTTTTTGGTTCAAATGTTTACGGCATATCTATGGAGCAGTTCTCAAAAACGATGTCATCGTGTTTTCCGCCGGTGGATTGCACTATTCCGATCAGCGAAACAGTGTCCCCCACTTTATATTCCAGCACCCTGGTCGCTTCCAGACCGCTGAAATTGCAGATGACGGATTCTTTCTCAAAAGCCTCGTGGTATTCGTCCATGGCCTTGAGAACTATCCTGCTGCCCGAATCTGCGGTGCTCATCACGTTGAAGATTTTCCCCGTGATCCTGACAGGATTTCCTTTGAACCTGGCGTCCGCCGCGTAGCCGTTTTCGTTGTAGGCTTTCAAGATCTCCTCAGGAGTCGTGTCAAGTACAAACTGCTGTCCCTGTGTATTCACCATTTGGTCCAGGGTGTCAGAAACTGCGAGCGAGTCCGCGCTCGCGGAGCCCTTCAGAACTGGACTGAGAACTTGGAACAGCCCCCAGATGATGGCCACGCAAAGCAGCCCCAGCAATACCCAAAACCACCATTTCTGATAGATGCGGGAACCGCCGTCTTGTTCATTCGCTTTGCCAGAGGGTAAAGTGATGAGGATAAAGCTGCCTACGATGGTCAGGATCATGCAGATATCCACGAAGGTGCCTCCAAAGATCACTCCGGCAAACGAAGCCAGGAGGATAAAAATGCCTATGATCCGGGGTTGGAAGTTTAACGCGATCACCGCCAGGATGATGATCGCCAAAGCCAGGATGGTGGCCAAAGAAACAAATCCGCTTGTGTTTGTATATTCCAACTGCCAGACCTGCTGGAGATTGTCGCTGAACAAGGCTCCCAGTCCAAGCAGTATTACCAGGATTCCGCCGATTAACGCCAGGACGCTGCCAACTGTTTTCATGTCTCTACTCCTTCTCTTTGTAAGTTTTCATCCCTAATATTGCCCTCAATCTGGATGTCAATTCTTTTTTTTGCCTGTTTCCGCCCTCATACATTGATCGCTGATTGATCGTTGACTGATCGCTGAGCAACCGCCGGACCGGAAATCAACTGGCGTTCAACGGGCGGTCAATGGGACATGAAGGCAGGAGGGAGCCAGGGCAGCCTGCCATGTTTGCTTCATTAAACACAAATCGCCAACAATCACGATTTTCCTTCATAGCTCCCGCCTTTGCTGCGACTGGCTTTGATGCCATCATCCTTAGGTCATCCCTTACCAGGTTAAGGATGACCCCAAGAATATCCAGGCAGGGGAGGGTGATGCAAATGAGGCCCACCCCTCCTCCCATATATATAGGTGCTACGATAAGTGGAAAGGAAATAGAACGCGGATAACAGGATCGACAGGATCTTTGAGGGTGGAAAGGTGAAATGGTGAAATGGTGGAAAGGTTCCCGAAACAAGACCAGGCTATATACTGTGTCATCCTGGGCAAGCTATGCTTGACCCGGGATCCAGTCTTTTGGAAATGCCCGTGGAAAGGTGGAATGATGGAACAAGGCGGTTCAGCGACCGCCTGTACTGTACCGGCGCTTGCATAGCGCCGATTAGAACTACCACCCAGTCCAAAAACAAACACCTCCTAGAATAAAAACCGTGTCATCACGGCCTACGAGCCGTGATCCATTGCCCAGGGGTGGCAAAGTC
>DFUX01000031.1:8891-15138 GCA_002379855.1 Cloacimonetes bacterium UBA4175
GCCCTTATATTATCCGCGTATATCTGCGTGAAACGCTTGCCCGGGATGACGCAGTATATAGTCTATCAGTGCTTTGTTTCCTGCCTAAAAGCTGCCAGAAGGGAAATGGTAAAAAATGTGTGGACAGTTTTGCCTCCATTTCTTTAGCTGGCTCCGGAGGTAAAAATGACCTACAAACTAATACTGATCAAGATCGACCATCGCAGCAACGACGCGGCGAAAGTGCAGGAAATTCTAACCAAATACGGTTGCAGTATCAAAGTCCGCCTGGGGCTTCACGAAACTTCTAAGGAAATGTGCGCCAATGACGGCTTGATAGTGCTTAAAGTGGAAGACGAGAAAGCCACCCTCGAAAATATCGTCACCGAGCTGAACAAGATCGAGTTCGTGCAGTCACAACTTATCGAAATGTAATTATTTCCATTGGTATCCCCCCATCATTCCCCGGATGGCGTAAAACAGGAACTGGGCGGGGAAAAGCAGTATCTGCACCGGATACAGAGCGCTGAGCTTGGGATGCCTTGTTTTGCTGAAGAAAAGCAGAACAAGGCAGAGCTCGGCGCTTGTTTTTATGATCAGCGAATAGGCGCGGATATCCCAGGCTGGAACTGTCACAAGAGAGAACAGGATGTAATAAAACAGGACAAAATAAAGGAAGGCGAAGAGCGCGAAGGATTTCAGCCAGAGAGGGTAGTATTTGAACTTGGAAGCGCGGCGGATATTGGTCTGGTGAATCCGCCTTTTATCAGTCCCGATTATCGACAGCACCTGCAGCGCGGGAGACGGATTGAAAAGCCCTTTGCGGATGCGCGGCATCATCTTCATAAGCAAGAGGTCGTCGTCGCCGGAAAGCAGATGGCCAATCCCCTCAAACCCTCCGGAACGGACAAACAAAGACTTGCGGTAGGCCATGTTGCAGGCGCTGCTGGTGACGGGAGCGCGCCAAAACAAGCCTGCTCCGGCCAGCGCGTAGTAGATTCCTCGTTCAAAGTTTTGCAACCTGTTTTCACTGGAGCCTTCATGGGGCTTGAGGATGGAGTAGCCCAGCAGGTAGTCCGTCTCGGAATCGAAGCTGGCGTTTATCTCCCGCAGCCAGGAGGGTGGAACCACGCAGTCGGCGTCGGTGAAAGCCAGGATGTCGAATCTGGCTGCATTGATGCCCATCTGCAGGGCGGCTTTTTTACCGGTCAGCCCGGGCAACTGGTGTTGGAAGTCGATCACCTGGAGACGCTCGTCCTGATATTGTTTCAACACTTGCAGGCTGGCATCCGTGGAATGGTCATTGACGATGATCACCTCAAAGTCCTGATAGTCCAGTTGCAGCAGCGAGGGTATCAGCCGGGGCAGGTTTCGCTCTTCGTTGCGGGCCGCCACGATCACCGATATCCCCTGAAGCTCTTTGTTGCGCGGAATCTTTTGCCAGATCAGGGCAGCGATGGCCAGGCCCAGGATCAACAGATAGACCGCCGTGCAGACAAAGAAGGCGACGCTCAAGCCCTATTTCCCGTTAAGCAGCCTGGAATCCGTAATCTCAATGTAGCGGGCGATGTTTTCGTCCATCTTTTTCAGGTCATCCAGGCTTTTGCGCACGATGTTTACCTTGGTTGGAGCTTCACTTTCTATCAGAGTGGGTTCCCAGCGCACGGCCGGGGTGAAATACTCCGCCAGCAGCTTTTGGATATCGTCCTTGCGCGCTTGCACCATTGCGTGATTGGTGTTGCCTTTCACCCTCAGGACGAGCTTGTTGCCAGGCTCGATAACGGCCTTCGATTGCTCCAAAGCCACCCCTGTGACGGTGGAGGCTTTTTTGACGCGGGTGATGATCTTGGGCCAGACTTCCGCGAGCGTCTCTTCGCTGAGCTTCACCTTTTGGATTTTGGGCGGTGCGCTCTGCCTGGGCGGTTCGCTGGCTCTGACTGGAGCGCTTTTCGCCTCCGGAACAGGGCGTTCCACAGGCTTTTCCTGCCTGATGACCGACTGTCCAGGCCCCAGTTTGGAGATCTTGTTTATCAGTCTGCCCAGGTCTTCCATCTCGTCCATCTTGCAGAGGCGGATCATCAGCATTTCCAAAATCAGATAGGGATTGACGCTGCTTTTGATCTCGTTTCTGGCCTGCATGAGGGCGCTCATCATGTAGAGCAGGTTATTCTGGGAAAACAGCTTGCCGACCTCGTCGTAAAGCGCATACTCCTCAGGAGTAATTTCCTGCGGCGCAAGTCCCAACTGGCGCAGGATGACCACGCGGATGTATTCCATCATATTGTTGATCAGGTCCTGCAAATCCATGCCATGCTCAAAGATGCTCTGCAACTGGGTTAGCAGGGCGTTGGTGTCTTTGGAGTGGATCAGGCGGAGCAGTTCAGCATAGACTTGGTTGGGCACCAGACCGAAGATATTGCGCACCTGCTCGATCACGATGTCGTTCTGACAATAGGAGATCACCTGATCCAGCAGGGAGAGGGCGTCGCGCATGCCTCCATCAGCCTTGCGGGCGATCAGATGCAGGGATTCGCCGTCAATCTGGATTTGTTCCTGGGTGGTGATTTCCCGCAGTCTTTTAACGATGGAGTCGATGGGAATCCTCTTAAAATCGTAGCGCTGGCAGCGGGATATGATGGTCGCCAAAACCTTCTGGGGTTCGGTGGTGGCAAAGATGAAAACCACGTTTTCCGGAGGCTCCTCGAGGGTCTTTAGCAAAGCGTTGAAGGCACTTTTGGAAAGCATGTGGACTTCATCGATAATATATATCTTGTAGCGTGATTTGCTGGGGGCGTAGAGCAACTCTTTCTGCAGCTCACGGATGTCGTCCACGCCAGTGTTGGAAGCTCCGTCAATCTCGATCACGTCGGTGGAAGTCCCGCTGGTGATTTCCAGGCAATTGTTGCATTCGTTGCAAGGAGAGACGGTCGGGCCTTTCTCGCAGTTCAGGCTCTTGGCCATGATGCGCGCCATCGAGGTCTTCCCCACACCCCGTGGGCCGGTAAACAGATACGCGTGGGCGATGCGCTTGCTTTGGATGGCGTTGTGCAGAATCTCGGTGACATGCTCCTGGGCATACACTTCGCCAAAGCTCTGGGGACGGTATTTCCTGGCTAATACGATGTAACTCATGTTTCCTCTTTGGCCATTGTTTTGCACTCCATTTTTAAGGCAAGCATTTTCTGCTGGACAAAAACGCATGGCATTTTAAGTCGTGTTATATGCGCTTGGGACTTGCTCCCTTCCCTTGATGATATGAAGCGCATGTAATAAAACAGGATTATCGTACTGGAGGTATATAGTGAAACTGGAAGGAAAAGTGGTGATCGCCCAAGGAGGCGGTCCGACTGCCGTGATCAATCAATCCCTGGTGGGCGTGACCCTGGAAGCACGCAAGTTTCCCCAGGTGTCGAGAGTGTATGGCGCCCTTTACGGAGTGCAGGGCATTGTGAATGAGGAATTCATCGACCTGACCCAGGAAACCACCCACAACCTGGAACAAGTCGCAAATACCCCTTCCTCCGCGTTGCTTTCCACCCGGGACAAACCCGACGAGGCCTATTGCAAGGAAATCTTCAGGGTTCTCAAAGCCCACGGTGTGCGCTATTTCTTCTACATTGGCGGCAACGATTCCGCGGATGCCGTGCGTATCGTGAACGAAGAGGCGCAACTGGCGGATTACGAGTTCCGGGCTATCCACATCCCCAAAACCATCGACAACGACCTGGTGTTGAATGACCACACTCCGGGCTATGGTTCCGCGGCGCGCTTTGTGGCCTCGGCCTTCACGGGGGTGAACCTGGACAACCGCGCCCTGCCCGGAGTTTACATCGGAGTGGTGATGGGACGCCACGCCGGTTTCCTCACCGCCGCCTCCGCGTTGGCGCAAAAGTATCCGGATGACGGCCCCCACCTCATCTACATGCCGGAACGGCCTTTCAGCGAGGAAAACTTCCTCAGGGATGTGAAAGAGGTTTATGAACGCCACGGAAGATGCGTGGTGGCTGTGTCCGAAGGCATCGTCAACGACAAGGGCGTGCCCATGATGACCATCCTTACCAAAAATACCGAGACCGACGCCCACGGCAATGTCCAGCTTTCAGGCACGGGTGCTTTGGGCGACCTGCTCTCAGGTCTGGTGAAAGACCAGCTCAAGATCAAGCGGGTGCGCTCGGACACCTTCGGCTACTTGCAACGCTCGTTCATCGGCTGCGTCTCTGACGTCGATCAGCGCGAAGCCAGGGAAGTGGGCGAAAGAGCCGCGCATTACGCCATCTGGTACAATCTGGACGGCTCGATCTCGATCCAGAGAACCGGCTTCTACTCCGTGAACTACCAGCTCGAGAAACTGGAGAATGTGGCCCGCAAGACCAGGCTTATGCCCGCTGAATTCATCAATGCCAGGGGCAATGGCGTCACGGACGACTTCCTGTTTTATCTGCGTCCGCTGATAGGATCAGGCTTTGAGGCTTCCCACCGCCTGCGCGCCCCCAAGGTGGCCAAGTTGCTGAATGGAAACTCTTGACATTTTATCGGTCAAATTAATAATGGATTGAAAACAAAATAAACGTATGGAGGAAACCCATGACCTTTCAAGAATTCATGGATAAGGTAGCAGCGAAGAATCCGGGAGAACCTGAATTCCTGCAAGCTGTAAAAGAAGTTGTCGAAACAATATGGGATGTTTACATCAACAATCCCCGCTTTGTGAAAGCGAACATCCTTGAACGCATCGTCGAACCCGAACGCACGATCATTTTCCGCGTTCCCTGGATGGACGACAAAGGCGAAGTGCATGTAAACCGTGGTTATCGCGTGCAGTTCAACAGCGCTATCGGCCCTTACAAGGGCGGTATCCGCTTCCACCCCAGCGTGAACCTCTCCATCCTAAAGTTCCTGGGATTTGAGCAGATCTTTAAAAACAGCCTTACCACCCTCCCCATGGGCGGCGGAAAGGGCGGAGCGGATTTTGACGCCAGAGGCAGGTCCGACGGCGAAATCATGCGCTTCTGCCAATCCTATATGGCCGAGCTCTATCGCCATATCGGCGCCGATACAGACGTTCCCGCCGGCGATATCGGCGTGGGCGCGCGTGAGATCGGTTACCTCTATGGTTACTACAGAAAGCTCCAAAACGAATTCACCGGCGTGTTCACCGGCAAGGGACGCACTTGGGGCGGAAGCCTGATCAGACCCGAAGCCACAGGCTTTGGCGTGATCTATTTCACCCAGGAAATGCTCAAGACCAAGGGCAAAACCTTTGAAGGCCTGCGCGTAGCCATTTCCGGCTTCGGCAACGTTGCCTGGGGCGCTGTCCAAAAGGTTACTGAACTGGGCGGCAAGGTGGTTACCCTTTCAGGTCCCGACGGCTATATCTACGACGAAGACGGCGTATCCGGAGAAAAAATCGACTATATGCTCGAACTCCGCGCTTCCAACAACGACCGCGTGATCGACTATGCAGAGAAGTTCCCCAACGCCAAGTTCTTCCCCGGCAAGAGACCCTGGGAAGTTCCCGTGGATGTCGCGATCCCCTGCGCCACTCAGAACGAACTGCACAAGGAAGACGCCCAGAACCTCATTAAGAACGGCTGCTTCTGCGTCTGCGAAGCCGCAAACATGCCTTCCACCCCCGAGGCTATGGAAGTATTCCTGAATTCCAAGATCCTCTTTGCCCCTGGCAAGGCTGCCAACGCGGGTGGCGTCTCCACCAGCGGTCTGGAAATGACTCAAAACTCCATGCGCCTCAACTGGAGCCGCGAGGAAGTGGATGCCCGCCTGCATGACATCATGAAAAACATCCATGAGGCCTGCCGTGAGCATGGTATCCAGCCCGATGGCTACATCAACTATGTGAAGGGAGCCAACATCGCCGGTTTCCTCAAAGTTGCCAACGCCATGTGCGACCAGGGTGTTATCTAAACAACCATACCTGTGCATAAAAGAACCCGGCTCTAATGGCCGGGTTTCTTTTTTGGCTCACTTTTCTTTTGGTTCTCTTTTCTGTAAGGAACGTGGAAAGGAAATAGAACGCAGATAACTGGATCGACAGGATCATCAGGATATAGATTGAAAAAGACCATTGGTGAAAGGATGGTAAGCCCTGATAATATTTCGCTTGCATTATTACAACTGGATCACATTTTTCACCATTTCATCTATCTATCTTTCCGCGGCCTTTTTGGCGTAGCACCTATATATTATAGAGGGATGGGCCTCATTTGCATTCCCCTCTCCAGCGTGGGTCATCCGGCAGTCATCCTTAACC
>DFUX01000030.1 GCA_002379855.1 Cloacimonetes bacterium UBA4175
CATGCCAATCTTATACGGATTGACGGATTTGACTGATTTACGGATTACTATGGTAAAAGAAGAAGGCTTCCCCACCAGCCCCGAAACAAGCACCACAAGCCACATTACCACGTCATCACGTGCAACAGGGTCTCCGATGGATCGGCAAGGATTCGTTGCTGTGGTATGGTTTGGACCCCGTTAACCAATCTTTTAAAAATTTGGCTTGACATCTTTTCAGTATGCAAGGAAAATTGCGTGCAGTATTGGGAAGCGCGTGGGGATTGGTTTTCTGCCCTGTTCGTTGTGTTTCAGAGATACTTTGAGAAAGTATTTTTGAGAGACGGAACGGAAAGCCGCCCCGCGGCAGATAAATGCTAAAGGGAGACAAGATGGGAACTGGTTTTGCTGCCTCTGGCAGTGTTTTACGTCCGCGCCCGGATCGGGTCGCTCTCCCTATGTACCCAAAACCGTCAATAAACACACCAGTTTTAGATTCACAAAATCATCCTTCAAATTCGTTTTTTCCCCACGCCACGCCGCAGGTATCCAGATACGAAGTAACATCGCACATTACATCAAGACCGGCTGCCCCAGGCAAAGCAACGGGAAAAAAGCTTAACCTCTCATCTTCAAAATCAATCCAGGGGCTACTGCGTAGCCGGGAGGTCATTCTACCGGGCTGAAACAATAGCCCCTACATTTTGGTTAAATCGAAACAAATTAATTCTTACTATACCTCTTCAAGGAGAGATGTTATGAAGAAATTCTTATTACTGCTCTTGACCACCTTGGTAATAGGTGGCTTGTTTGCAGCTCCTCTGAACGAGAGCTTTTCCGGTTCTACGTTCCCGCCATCGGGCTGGACTGTTTATAATCTTGACGGCGGCAATACCTGGGTTAGGAATACAGATTCCAGCCATTACAGAACAGCCCCCGCCGGTGCGTCTATCAGGTATGATTCCGCCAGCACGCATGATGACTGGCTGGTAACTCCCTGCCTGGTCCCATCGGCAAGCAACTACACCTTGAGTTTCTGGGCAAGCCACTATTATAGCTACCCAGAGACATTCAAAGTGTGGATATCCACCGCCAGTAACGCGGTGAGTGATTTTACTACCCAATTGGGCCCGGAAATAACAACAACCACTACCTGGACCCAATATGACTACGATCTGTCCGCGTATATCGGTATGCCGATCTATTTCGCCATCCAAGCAACTTCTCTTAACCAATACTATCTGAGAGTCGATGATTTCACCGGACCGGATCTCATTACATACCCCGAGCCAAGCAACCACGTGACTGGTTTTGCCGCGGGCAACCTGGCTTTAACATCCATCCAGTTGAACTGGACCGGAGCCACCGGCACGCAGCTGCCCACAGGTTATCTGATCCAGGCGATCACAGGCGCTGGCTCCTATGCCGCGGTCGCGGACGGAACTCCGGTTGCCAATGAAGCCGACTGGTCAGACGGCAACGCCGCGGTCAATGTATCCCATGTGGTGGGTGCCAACACCTACACCTTCACGGGATTGACCCCCAACACTGCCTATGAATTCAAAATCTGGCCCTACACCAACGACGGGGCAGACATCGACTTCAAGGTTGACGACCCCATCCCGACGGTGAATGCCTCTACACCCGACCCCGTCAAGCCTCTGCCCTACACCCAGGATTTCAACAGCGGCACATCGCTGTCCGCCATTGAGTGGACGGCTTCAGGTATGTATATTAGCACCACACACGGCAATGGTGGCACCAACGGCCTTTGCGGGAATATGTGGAGCAACGGTTCCTCCCGCAACGCTATAACTCCCCCCATCGGGCCGATGACCAACGATTGCCAGATCCTGTTCGAATACCGGATCGTTGATTATACTGGCTATCCTGGAACTGCAACCGCCCTGGGCGCGGGCGATATGATCGAAGTGCAGATTTCCAACGATGACGGAACCACCTTCTCCACTGTTTACACCATCGATCAAAACAACCACGTGACCAGCACTAACTTTGCCGCGGTTACAATTCCCGTCACCGCCTATAATGGAAATATCATTAAGGTGAAATTCCTCTGCACATGGGGTAACGGGGACTATTACGTGGATATCGACAACGTGATCGTGCGGGAAGCCCCGCAGGGCGGTCAGCTGACTGTCAGTCCTGACCCGGTGAATTGTGGAATCAGCTATATCGGCTTCCAAAAAACAGTGCAGGTGTCTCTCACCAACACGGGTGTGGCAGCGTTCGACGTTACCAGCATCGCTTTGGCTGACTACACGAACTTCAATTTAGCCAATTTGCCTGCCCTGCCCGTCACCATCAACCCCGGCGCTCCCGCCGTTACCTTCGACGTAGTTTTCGCCCCCACTATGGCAGGTGCCCTGACCACCAACCTGCTGATCAACGACACCCGTCAAAACAGCAGTATCGTGGTAAGTGGCACCGGAGTGCAGGCCTTAGTTGGCGAAATCTGCGAGAATCCCTATCTTGCCTCCCTGCCGCTGGTTGACTATGCCGGTACCACCGCCGGATACAACAACGACTACACCGAGGCGATGTTCACCGGATTGAATACCCCTGGCTATGTGAGGGGCAAGGACTGGGTCGCCAAAGTAAGCATCCCCGAAGACGGCTGGCTGACTATCAGCCTGACAGACCAGGCCGGTTACAGCAGTCAGTGGATGGGTGTCTTCCTGGTCAACACCATTCCCAGCGCTGCCAACCCCGCCACCGTGCTTGCGCAAGCCACAGCATCTTCTGGCCTCATGAGCATCGATGACGAGGTGGTTTCTGCCGGCGATTACTATGTGATCGTGGACAACTGGCCAACCCCCGCGGATGTCTATTTCGTGCTGAACATATCCTTCCAGCCGTACCCCTCCGGACCGGTCGCGGCACCCAACCTGGATTACCCGGCTGACAGACAGACTGATCTGCCCAAGACCGGATTCCCCTTCCAGTTCAGTTGGAACATGGCTGGCGCAGAACCGGAACAGTATGACCTGTGGATCGCCAAGGTGTCAGATCTGACCATAACTCCGTATGACCCGGACGAATTCTTCAACGTGGCTGAGGAATTCCCAAATGTTACCAGTCCTTACCAGCCCGCCTTCACATACGATTACTCTGAAGTGTATGTCTGGACTGTACTGGGCTCCAGAGGAACTGATCCTGATCAATTCCAGTGGCCGCCCTACGAATTCACGATCGAGAATCCGCCCCTCGTAATCACCTACATCCCTTATGGGGACGATTTCGAGAATCATGCCGATGATACCCTGCCAACTGGCTGGACAAGAAGCTCCCTGGGCGAGGGATGGATTGTCTCCACTGATCACAGCAGCCAATACTTTAGTATCCCTGCTCACACTGTTTACGCGTCTGCCAACGATGACGCGCTCGGAAGCGGTAACGACGGCAGCATGGACCTGCTGACCCTGCCTCTCTTCGACCTGAGCGGTATCACGGAAAACGACTTCCAACTCAAGTTCGATTCCTATTTCACCGGCACATACGGCCAGCTGGCAGACGTGGAAATCTCCGTTGACGGCGGAGCCTGGACAAGCATCTATTCCGTTCCTGCGGCGTCAGTCTGGACCGAACACGTTGTGAACCTCAGCGCGTACAAACCCAATCAGTTCCAACTCCGTTTCCACTCGGATGACAATGGAGGCTGGGCTTCCGGTTGGGCGATCGACAACGTTTTTGTCGAAGCCATCCTGGATTACGATGCTGAGGCTGTATCCATCGAAATGTATCAGGTGGTCGAGCCGGTTGCCTTCACCCCCATGGCCACAGTGGGCAACAAAGGAGCACAGACCATCTCCTTCACCGTGACCATGACCATCGGCGGCACCACCCTACCCGTACAGAGTGTGACCGCCCTGGCGCCGGGAGAAACCCAGCAGCTTAGCTTCGGCAGCTTCACGCCAGTGGCAAACACCTTCTACGATGTGACTGTCACCACCAACCTGGCTGGCGATGAAAACCCTGCCAACGACACCATAGCCGGCCAGTTCGTCTGCCTGGAACTGAACAAGACTGCCTATGCCGACGTGGCTCATGATGCCTCAGGGGCGTTGAGCGGCCCTGCCACCTTCAGCCTGCGTAACCCCGGCGCCATCACTGATTTGGCACCCGGAAACCCCTACACCAATCCCGACAGTTGGCTGTGTGCCGCGGATTGGATCAACGGCGGCTGGTGGGGAACCGATTATTACGGTACCGACTGGTGGCAGATTGACACAACCACCGGCGCGGGAACTGACAACGGCGATGTCGGAATCGCTATGACCGGCGTTGCCTGGGACCCCGTCGCCGACGTTGTCTACGGTGTCAACGCTAACAACCTCTACACCTTGGACAGGCTGACCGGCGCTCCTACCCTGATTGGCCAATTGACCTGGGATGGCGCCGCCTTCGATGGCCTGTTCATCGATATAGCCTGGAACAACAATAACGGCACCCTCTATGGGCTTGATCTCGGCTACGACGCGGTGTTCACCATCGATCCCGCCACCCTGGCCATTACACCCTTGGGCTATACAGTCGGTTACGACCTTAACTACGCCCAGGGCATGGCCTTCGACCAGGATACCGGATTACTCTATCTGGCTGCTTATGCGGGAGCTGGTGCGCTGATGTGGGTTAATACCGTCCAGCCTGATGCTGATGGCCTGCTGGGTGAAGCCTACGTTATCGGCATCTTCCAGAACAACTCCGAGGTTGACGGATTTGTGATCCCCTATCCGCAACTGGCAATCCCTAACCTCACCATTGCCCTCGAGTCAGGCGTACCCACCCTCAGCTGGAACTCCATTGTCGGCGCCACCGCTTACAAGGTATATGGTTCCGACGATCCCTACGCGGATGATCCCTGGACCCTGGTTGCCACCACCGCCAGCACCACATACGCGTACACTGGCACCGAACCCTATCACTTCTTCAAGGTCACTGCCACTGATGGCCCCGCCCCTGCGCGGACTCAGTTCACTGGCATCGAAAGAGTGAGACAAGTGATGCAACCCACCAAGGTTCAGTCCATCAGGGCTAAAGGACCGAAAGCTGCAGAAATGGGAGCCTTCAACCCCATTAAGAAATAAACCTTAATAAAACCCTGGCGGAACTTTCCGCCAACCAATATAAACCCCCGCACCGCCGCGGGGGTTTTTTGTTTCATCCTCTGTGCAAAAACAGAACGCGGATGACAAGATCAACAGGATCTGCAGGATTTTTTGAGGTGGAAAGGTGTTTTTGAGGTGGAAAGGTGAAATGGTGAAAAGGAGCTTTCGTGGTGAGGTGGTGTCGTGGTGACGTGTTGATGGTGGACGCAGCCCAGAACAAGCACCCCCAGACTATACACCGTGTCATCCCGGGCAAGCTTGCTTGACCCGGGATCCAGTCTTTTAGAAACAACCAGCCAGCCCCCGAAACAAAACAACACCAAACAATAATCCGCGCCAATCTGCGTCTTTTATCCGCGCATATCCGCGTGAACCTCATGACCCGGGAGCCTTTGGGGTGGCAAAGTCTGTTTGCCACAGAGACCGGAGGTCTCT
>DFUX01000029.1:0-23304 GCA_002379855.1 Cloacimonetes bacterium UBA4175
CAACGGAGTTGCCTGTTTGGAAGAGACCTCCGGTCTCTGTGGCAAACGGACTTTGCCACCCCTGGGCACTGGATCACTGCTCGCAGGCCGTGATGACACAGTAATGTTGTCTGGGTGTGCTTTGTTTCAGAGCAAGGCTTCAGGAAATATCTTTACAAGAAAGGCGCGCCAAAAAGAAAGTCCCAGCGCGCGGAAGCAATGAGCCGCGCGGGTAAGACACAGATATCCCTCCAGGGACAGAAGCAGATGAGACAAGATTTGGCGAACGGTTCCAACAACAAGCGCCAGCGCGGCAATTTCACCGTGCTGAAGGCATATCGCGTCTCGATCCTGGAAGGAATCTTCGCGCAGATCTATGGAGGGCTGGCCACCATCGGCAGCAGCTTCATCACCAAATTTATGGTGCTGTTGGGGGCTTCGCCAATGCAGTTCAGCGTCCTGAGCGCGCTGGGGCAGGTGTCGGCGATCTTCCAGCCTCTGGGAGTGGCACTGACGCACCGCTTGAAGAAAAGGCGCAAAGTTTGCATCGCGGTGACCGCGGCGGGGCGCTTCCTCACCTTCTTCATCGGAGCGGCGCTGCTCTTTTCCAATCCCCAGCACGGGATAGCCTATGTCTTGGGGCTGCTTTTCCTGAGCGCGGGGCTGCAGGCGGTCGGGGGCAACATCTGGATAGCCTGGGTGAGCGATCTGATCCCCATCGGAATCAGGGGGCGCTTTTTTGCCAGGCGCAACCAAATCCTGGTTTTTGCCGGCCTGGTGGCGGGCTACATCTTCAGCTATTGCACCGATCTTTTCGAGCGGGGAGGAGGCTTCCTGCGCGGGCTGCTGGCGGGCTGGCTGGATGTGGAAAGCTTTTTCACCCCGCGCAACCAGGCTGTGTGGCTGGCGATTGTCTTTGTGATTGCGGCGCTGCTGGGCTTTATCAGCTTGCTGATCCTCGCCCGCCAGCCTGACCGCAAGCGTTCGCTGCAGCAGAGCATTCCCCTCTGGCAAAAATACATTGAGCCTTTCAAAAACAAGAATTTCCGGCTGTTGCTGGTGTTTGGGATCTGGTGGATGCTGGCCACCGGCGTGGGCAGCGCTTTCTGGGGGCCTTTCATGCTCAAAAAGCTGCGCATGAGTATGTTTCAGATGCAGCTCTACAGCACGCTGCACATGAGTTCGTCACTGTTGTCCTATTCCTTTTGGGGACGTTTTATCGACCGCTACGGCAACCGGACGGCGATGATGATCTGCGTGGCGTTGGGTGGGCTAAATCCGATGCTTTGGCTGCTCATGAGCCCCCAAAACTATTCCATCCTGTGGCTGGAGGCCCTGATCTCGGGATTCATGTGGGCGGGCAACGGGGTCGCGACCACCAACTTTGTGCTGGCTGTGGCGGGCAAGGGGCGTGAACAGACCTACAGCGCGATCTACGGTGCGGTGGCGGGGGTGAGCATGATGGCCTCGACCCTGCTGACCGGGGTTTTCTTCCCCCGGAAATTGGATGTGGGAATCCGGGTACTGGAGCCGGAGCAGGTGGTCTTTGGCGTGGGCGGGGTCTTGCGCTGGCTGAGCATAATCCCTCTTTTGGCGGTGAAGGAATGGGTGCGCAACAAACAACAGTGAAATCCATGAATGAGATTCACTTAAGATGGCTCGGGTGAACCTGGAAAAGGCATTCTAAAGCCAAAAAAGGCAATCAGTTAGCGATTTTGATTGACAAAAACAAAGGGCTCAGGCTTTTGGATAAAAAAATGAATCTTATGGCAGAGTTGAAGTATCTGATCCTGAAGGCTTTCAAGCCAGAAAGCAATACTGCGCGGAGCTTGGCCCTGCCTGGAATAGAAGGAGTAACCCCATGGCCGTCCCAAAAAAGAAGACCTCAAAAGCACGCAGAGATAAACGCAGAACCCATGATTCCCTCACGCCACCGGCAGTGAGCACTTGCGCCAAGTGCGGCGAGCCTTCCCGCCCGCATCACGTGTGTGACAAATGCGGCACCTACGCCGGCAAGCAGATAAAAGCCGCCAAGGAGTGACGTGCGCATAGCCGTTGACGCCTTTGGAAGCGACAAAGCGCCGTTTCCGGAGATCGAGGGCGCGATCCAGGCTATAAAAGAGGACCTTTGCGATCAGGTGATCCTGGTGGGCGATGAAGCCATCCTGCACCAGGAGTTGGACAAATACTATTTTGACCAGCAACGCCTGACGGTTTTGCATGCCTCCCAAAAGATAGGCATGGAAGACAACGCCGCCAACTCAGTGCGCAGCAAAAAGGATTCCTCGATGGTGAAGGCGGTGTCCCACCACAAGTCAGGCGAAGCCGACGCTGTGGTCTCCGCCGGCAATTCCGGCGCCTTCATGACCGCCTCCCTGCTCACCTATGGCCGCATCAGCGGCGTATTACGTCCCGCCATCGCGGTCAACATCCCCACCCAGCAAGGCTATGAAATCCTGCTGGATATGGGCGCGAATGTGGACTGCGCTCCGGAGCATCTGGTGCAGTTTGCCCAGTTGGGCAGCATCTACTGCACCTGCGCCAACGAAGCCACCAATCCCCGGGTAGCCCTCCTGAACATCGGCGAGGAAAGCGCCAAGGGCAACAGTGTTACCCGCGGGGCGCACAAGCTCCTTTCCGAGAACAAAAGCATCAATTTTGTCGGCAACATCGAGGGCAAAGATGTCCTCAGAGGCATCTGTGAGGTGGTGGTCTGCGACGGCTTTGTGGGGAATGTGGTGCTCAAGACGATCGAAGGGGCGATGATCTCCATCTTCGACATCCTGAAAGAGGAATTCAACCGGGATTGGATCGCCAAATTCGGCGCCATGCTGTCCTATCCCGTCTATTCCTATCTCAAGAAAAAGCTGGATCACAGCGAGTATGGCGGCGCCCTGCTGGTTGGCCTTAACGGGGTCAGCATAGTGTCCCACGGGCGCAGCAACGGCAAGGCGATCAAAAACGCAATCAGGTTGGCCGCGAAGATTTCCCAGGCCAACATCGTGCAACATACTAAAGAGTATTTTGAGAGGTTGCAGTAATGGCAGCTTACCACGCAAAACTTTCCGCATTCGGCAGCAGCGTTCCCAAGAAGATTGTAAACAACTTCGATCTGGAAAAGATCGTTGACACCAGCGACGAATGGATCCGCACCCGCACGGGGATGTTTGAACGCCATCACGCCACCGCAGATGAAGCGGCAAGCGATTTCGCGCATGAGGCGGCGGTCAGGGCCATCGAGTCCTCCCAGGTGCGCTACAAAGACATCGATATGATCATCGTGGCCACGGTCACGGGCGATTACCCCTTTCCCTCCACGAGCTGTGTGATACAGCGCAAACTGGGTTTGAAGGGCGTGCCGGCCTTCGACGTTTCGGCAGGCTGCGCGGGTTTCATATATGCCATCCACACCGCCAAAAGCTTTGTGGAAAGCGGCGCCGCACGGAATGTGCTGGTGCTCGGCGTGGAGATGCTCACCAAGATCACCAACTGGAATGACCGCGGCACCTGCGTGTTGTTTGGCGACGGAGCGGGGGCGACTATCGTTTCCCGGGCAAACCCTGGGGATATATCCAGGATCATCGACTCCCTGGTCGAAGCGGACGGCAGCCAGGGCGACTTGCTCTATCAGGCGGCGGGAGGTTCGCGCATGCCGGCCAGCCATGAAAGTGTGAGTAAAAACCTGCATACCATTTACATGGAAGGCAACAAGATTTTCAAGAACGCGATAAAATCCATGCAAGCTTCCTCGGAGGCTTTGCTGAAGCGCAACAAGATGGAAACAGAGGACGTTGATTGGATTGTTCCGCATCAGGCCAACCTGCGGATTATCGAAGGCCTGGCAAGCAGGATGAAAGTACCAATGAACAAGGTAATCGTTAACATCGAAAAGTATGGCAACACCTCCTCAGCCACCATCCCCATAGCTATGGACGAAGCGGTGCGGAGCAAAAAGATCCGCCGGGGCGACATTGTGCTGCTCACTTCTTTTGGAGCGGGCCTCACCTGGGGCAGTGTGCTTGCCAGATATTAAGAGGAGATGCAAACATGAAAACAGCTTTTATCTTTCCAGGGCAGGGCGCGCAATATGTTGGCATGGCCCAGGATTACATTGCCGCCAAGCCCGAATTCGCCAAAGTATTGAAGGATTTTGACGCCGCGCATGGCACCCAGTTGGAAATCATCATGCGCGAAGGGCCGGAAGACAGGCTCAAAGAAACCAGCATGACGCAACCCGCCATTCTCTTCCACAGCATCTGCGCCCTCAAGTGCTTCAACGAAGTATGCAAGCTGAAGCCGGATTTCGTGGCGGGGCACTCGCTGGGGGAATTCAGCGCATTGGTTGCCAACGGCAGCCTGGAGTGGAAGGACGCGCTGCATCTGGTGCACAAACGCGGGGAGTTCATGATCAAAGCCAACCAGGGGAAACCTTTTGCCATGGCGGCGGTGATCGGGCTTAATTATAAGTCGGTCATCGAGGTGTGCCATGAGGCGGAGGGAGCCGGATTGGTGAGGGCGGTGAACTTCAACACCCCCATCCAGACCGTGATCTCGGGAAGCGCCCAGGGCGTGGAAACGGCTTCCGCCCTGGCTAAGGAACACGGGGCAAAAAGGGTGATACCCCTTGTTGTGGGTGGCCCCTTTCATACCCCGATGATAGATCTGGCCAGCGTGTGGCTGCGGGAGGAGATGGAGAAAGTCAGTTTTAAGGACGGGCAAATCCCGCTGGTTTCCAATTTGGATTCCCGCCCCGCAACCTCCGGAGAGGAAAGCAGGGCAAAGCTCGTGCGGCAGGTTGTTTCCCCGGTTCTCTGGGTGCAATCTGTGCAGTATATGATCGAGCAGGGTGTGCGGCGCTTTATTGAGTTTGGCCCCCAGAAGGTTCTTTCCGGCATGATCAAGAATATTGACAAAGACGCCGTGATCTTAAATTTGGACAAACTTGAGGAATTGGGCGCGCTGTCGGGCCTTCTGGACTGACGGCGTCCCATAAACTGAGGTAAAGAATAATGAGTTATAAACTGGAAAATAAAGTAATCGTGATCACCGGCGGCGCCCGCGGCATTGGCTTTGCCATCGCCGAAACTTTTGCCGCCCAGGGATCTGTGTTGGTGTTGATCGACCTGAACCAGGAGCAGGTGGAGCGATCCGCCCAAGCCTTGGTGGAAAAGGGCTGCCAAGCCTTTGGCTATGCCGGCAATGTGACGGACTCAGCCGGGATCGAGGAACTCTTTGCCCGGATCGTGGAAAAGCATGGAGCCATCGACTGTCTGGTAAACAATGCCGGTGTCACCCGGGACAACCTGCTCATCCGCATGAAGGAAGAAGACTGGCAGCTGGTGCTGGACATCAATCTAAAAGGCTCCTTCATCTGCACCCAAAAAGCTTTCAAATACATGATGAAAGCCCGCTCGGGCTGCATCATCAACATCGCCAGCGTCATCGGCATCATGGGAAATGCCGGACAGGCGAACTACGCCGCTTCCAAGGGAGGCCTGATCGCTTTCACCAAGAGCTGCGCAAAAGAATTTGCCTCCCGGGGAGTTCGGGTAAACGCCGTCGCTCCGGGTTTCATAGAAACAGAAATGACCGCCACGCTCCCAGCGGACGTGGTTGCCGGCTATGCCAAAGTGATCCCGCTGCAAAAGATGGGAAGCCCGGCAGATATCGCCAAGACCTGCCTCTTCCTTGCATCTGATGACAGCTCTTACATCACTGGACAGACAATCGCCGTGGATGGCGGTCTGACCATGCGTTAAGGTTAAGAACCAATAAAAAAAACTTCAATAAACATAGGAGGAAAACATGGATATTGAAGCCAAAGTGAAACAGATAGTGATGGAAAAGCTTGGGGTGGAAGAATCCCAAGTCGTTCCCTCCGCGAACTTCATCGAAGACCTGCGCGCCGATTCCCTGGACACAGTGGAACTGGTGATGGCCTTTGAAGATGAGTTCCAGATCACGATTCCCGATGAAGACCAGGAAAAGCTCCGCACAGTCGGACAAGCCATCGATTACCTCAAGGAAAAGCTGGCTTAAAGAGAAAACCCGCGAATCAATCCTGATGGCGCCATGTCATCAGGATTGATTCCTTTTCAAACCCCGGTTCTGATCTAAGCTATGGCCTGGGCTATATTTCAGACCAGAGCTGGCATCTAAAGCAAGACTGACGAGGTATGAAGAATATGAAAAAAAGAGTGGTTATCACTGGCATGGGAGCGATCACTCCGGTCGGCAACAACGTTGCCGAGACTTGGGAAAACCTGATCAAGGGCGTTTCGGGGGTGGAATTGATCTCCAGTTTCGACACCTCCGCGCTCAACACCAAGATCGCCGCCCAAATCAAAAACTATGATCCGGCAGAACACTTTGACCCCAAAGAAGCCCGCAAGATGGACATTTACACTCATTACGCCCTGATCGCGGCACGTGAAGCGATCAGGGATGCCCAGCTTGAGCCTGGCTCCTACAACGGCCGCCGCATCGGCGTGATCACCGGAGTGGGCATCGGCGGGATCATCACCTTTAACGAAGAATGCGTCAAGAACCACGTCCAGGGGCCGCGCCGGATCAGCCCTTTCTTTATCCCCAAGATGATCGGCAACATTGCCGCGGCGCACATTGCCATCGAATTTGGCTTCAAGGGAATCAACTTCAATGTAATGAGCGCCTGCGCCAGCGCCAACCATGCCCTGGGCACAGCTTTTCGCTCCATCCAGTATGGTGACGCGGACATCATCATCAGCGGAGGCACCGAGGCCGCGGTCACACCTTTGACCGTTGGCGGCTTTGGAGCAATGCGCGCCTTGTCCACCCGCAATGACGACCCTCACACGGCATCAAGGCCTTTCGACACTGGCCGAGACGGATTTGTGCTCAGCGAAGGCGCCGCCTTTTTGGTGCTTGAGGAGCTTGAGCATGCCAAAGCCCGCGGAGTCAGGATCTACGCCGAACTGTCGGGATATGGCGCTTCGGACGACGCCTTCCATATCACCGCTCCCTCCGAGGACGGGGCCGGCGGAGCCCAGGCCATGATCGACGCCGTGGCGGACGCCGGGCTGAAACCAGAGGATATCCAGTATGTGAATGCCCACGGCACTTCCACCCCGCTCAATGACAAGTGCGAGACAGCCTCCATCAAGACCTGCTTTGGCGAGCACGCCTACCAGCTCAAGGTCAATTCCACCAAGTCCATGGTGGGGCACATGCTGGGAGCAGCCGCTGGACTGGAAGCAATCGTCTGCGCCAAAACCATTGAGACAGGCTGGCTGCATCCCACCATCAATCTGCGGGATCCCGATCCGGACTGCGATCTGGATTATGTGCCCAACCAGGCCCGGCAATGCGAGGTCAGGGCTGCCCTTTCCAACTCCCTGGGTTTTGGCGGCCACAACTCTGCCTTAGTCATCACAAAATACCAATAGCGGGGTTCACCCCTGCCGCCTTGTCTTTCCGTAGCCGCCCAAGGGTGGCACCGAGGATTGATTGAACAGCATTATCAAGAAAATCGTTGATTATATAAACGGCAAGCGGATCAGCGAGACCTACCCCAAGTGGGAAAAGAGCCTCCACCAACTGCAGAAAGCCATTGGCTACAGCTTTCACGACCTGACCCTGCTGAAGGCCGCGCTTACCCACAAATCCTATCTGCGCCGCAATTACGACGACCACAAAACTCCCTCCCCCTTTGAAAGGATGGAGTTTTTGGGCGACTCGATCCTGGGATTCATTGTGTCCAGGGAACTCTTTTTCGGCCATCCCGACGAGCAGGAGGGGAAGCTGAGCAAGCTCAAGTCCAAGATCGTATCCGAGACCTACCTCACTATGCGCGCCAAAGAGATGGACTTGGGCAAATACATCCTGCTCAGTCCGGAGGAAAAGCTCTCCGGTGGGGCCAGCAAGCCTTCCATCCTCAGCGATACCGTCGAAGCCCTGATCTGTGCCATCTATCTGGACCGGGGAATTGCCTCAGCCGCCAGCTTCATCAAAAACCAGCTCCTGGTCGATTACGAAACCACCGTCACCCGCAACGAACTGGTGAACTACAAAAGCATCCTGCAGGAGCAACTGCAGTCCCAGAACCAGGAACCTCCGCACTATGTGACGATCGCCGAGGAGGGCCCCGAGCACAGCAAGATTTTTGTAGTGGAAGTCCGCCAGGGAACCAAGGTTTTGGGCACCGGCAAAGGCAGCACCAAGAAGTCAGCTCACCAGGAAGCTGCCAGGCAGGCCTGCCAAAAACTGGGTATATAGAGGTGAACGCGCCCCGCGGAGAAAAAACCTTCATCTATCCCGTCTTCCTGCCCATGCAGGGCTGCGCCGGAAAGTGCATCTATTGCGATCAAAACAAGATCAGCGGCGCGGATGCGGATTCCCTGGAAGCGTCCCTTGCGGGAGCGGAGGAGTTTTTGCTGCGCCACCGGGGCCTTGCCAGGCAGGTCGCCTTTTACGGCGGAACTTTCACCGCTTTGGATCAGGAATACCGCGAAGCCCTGCTGCGACGGCTGCTCGCGGCCTCCGATTCCTTCGCCAGCTTCCGCGTTTCCACCCATCCTGCCTACATCGATTCACAGATCCTCACCTGGTGCAAACAATGGCGGATCAGCACCATAGAACTGGGCGTCCAGGATTTCTCCGATGAGGTATTGTCAGCCTCAAAACGGGGCTACACAGGGGCTCAAGCCCTGGAAGCGGCGAACCTGGTGCGGCAACATGGTTTTGAACTGGGAGTGCAACTGATGCCCGGTTTGCCCGGCTGGACGGAAGCCAGCCTGGATTACAACCAGCGTATGCTCGAGCGGCTAAGACCGGATCTCCTGCGCCTCTATCCCCTGATCGTGATCAAAGGCACTCCCCTGGCGAAGCTCTGGCAGCAGGGCGCCTACCAGCCCCTCACCCTCGACCAGGCCATCTCCCAATGCGCCGATTACCACTCCCTTGCCACTCCCCTGGGCATCCGCGTCATCAAGCTGGGCTTGCCCTCAAACCTCGATCCGGCTGATGTTCTGGCAGGCCCCTGGCATGCAGCCTTTGGCGAACTGGTGAAGGCGGAACTGCTCTATCGCGACCTCTGCGCGCGGTATCCGGAAGGCGCCGCCATCATCCTGCCAGCCAGAGAATTCAATCTGTTGAAGTCCCACGGTGGCCGCTGCCTCAAAAAACTTGAGGCAAGGCACAATAATTGCATGTTAGAAAAGGAGTTTTAAGATGCGCGTTATGGTGCATCCCAACTCCTATAAGCGTAAAAACAACGAATCTACTACCTACGCGCCATTCAGCGCGTGAAGGATCGGGATTATGAGATACTTTTTGTTTATCCTGGCCGCACTTGCCTTGATCACGGCTGCTTGCGACATCAGCTCTCCGCGCCTGCCTGCCTGGAACGTGGATCTGAATGTCCCACTCACCAACCAAAGGCTTTATGTGGCCGACCTGGCGGATTCAGTTAATATCATTGTGGGCGACGGCCAGATCCTCACCCTCACCGGTACTGGGGAAGCCAGAACCAACCCCTTCGGGGAGGTCAACTTTACCCCCAATCTGCAGACTCCTCCCATCCCGCTGCTTTCCGGGGTGGTCCATTCCGGCACGGTGCCCATCGAAGATCCGGAAGGCAAGGTCTTTCTTTCCTACGGCCGCCTGGAAGAAGGGACTCTAAATCTTAATTTTGAAAACATGCAGCCTGGAATCACCAGCCTCAGCCTCACCTTCCCGGATATCAGGACAGCCCAGGGCGAGAGCTTTGTGGCAGTCTATCCAGGGGGGGATGGCATGCAAACTTACTCTCTCGTGGATTGTTCCATCGGTGTTGATGGCTCAGGAATCATTTTGAATGAGCTTGCCTATACCCTGAACGTGCAGTCCGACCAGCCGGATGGCACTCCGGTGGGAACGGTGACGCTGCACCTGAACAACCAGTTGGGCTTTAACATCTTCCAGGGGCGTCTGCTTGGCTACCGCAGGGATTTCACAGGAGAGATTTCCCCCATCGACATCGACTATCCTCACGACTTGGATCAGGCTGTGCTGCTGCAGGAAGCGAACCTCTTGGTGCGGATTACCAATGAGATCGGTTTCGAGGCGGAGTTTCACGGCGAAATCTTCGCCAAAAACTATAGCACTCTGGAAACCCGCTCCATCGAAGTAATGGACAGCACCGAGGCGGGATTGGTGCCTTACATGGCGGCTCCCGCCACGGCGGAAGGGGCCACAGTCACAGAGCATAATTTTTCCCATAATCTCTATCAGTTGTTGCAGATCATGCCGGATTTCGTGGAACTGCGCAACGCCTATCTGCTCATCAACAGCCGCCCCGGCGAACTTGGCTTTGTGGACGAAAATGCCCGGGAGTTTGTGCGTTATCGGGTGGACGCTCCTTTCAAGATGGAGATTATGGACAGTGTGATCGAAATGACGCAACCGCGATCCGTGGAAATTTCTTCCGATATCCAGAAACACATCCGCGAAAAATTGCTCACCTCCGATCTCTGCCTGGAGGTGCTCAATAAGGTTCCCGTGGGCGGCACGGGCACCATCTATATAGGCACCGATCCGGATTTGGATCCCGCCAATCCGCAAAGCTGGTCTTTCAGCAAGGCATTCACCGTTCACGCCTCCACTTCGCCAGGCGGCGACCAACCCCAACAGATAGAGATTTCCCTCAGCAAGGAGGAGGTCGATGTGTTTGCCAACCCCACAGTTTACATGATACTTTCCTTCCACTTCGAGCCAAGCAACGGCGTGGTGGAGATCACCGCGGGGCCGGAAGACTATGTCGAGGTCAAGGCCATGCTGCGGGCAAAAGTGCGTGTCAATGAAGAGGAGGACTAAATGAAGAAACTGCTTCTCCTTTGCGCTGCCTTCATGCTGCTGGCGTCGGTTTCGGCATATTCCAGTACCGGCAGGTCGATGCTCTATTCCGACAGCTTTATGCTGCGTGCCAGGGGCGCCGAGGCCAACTACTGGAATCCCGCCCTGCTCAACAGATCATACAACGATGTCCTGTTCCCGGTTCTAAACCTGGGGATCTATATTGCCAATAACTCCCTGGATCTCGATCTCTACAATTCCGTTGTGGAAAAGGACTTTCTCACGGAGGAGGACAAGGACGAAATCCTGGACGCGATAGATGAAAAACTGGGCGTCTATGCCGGCAGCCAGATCGTCCTTTTCGGCTTCAGCAAAGGCCGTTCCGCCGTCACCAGTTCGCTGCACCTGGATGCCCAAGGGAACCTTTCCGAGCAATATCTGGAGCTGCTGCTGAGAGGCAACACCGAAGACAGCTATGTGTTCACCAAAAAGCAAAACAACGCCTCCGCGCTTTCCTATGTGGACATCACCTATGGCATGGGCGATATCCGCATCCCGCTGGGCAAAAAGCTCAACCCCATCCAGACCGGATTCGCCCTTAGCATCCTGACAGGAGTTGGCAGCGGGCACACCGAAAACTACGAAGGCAGATTCAGTTCCACATACGACGGGCTCAGCCTCAAGCAGGACATCCTGCTGCGTGCCGGTTTAGGCGGTTTTGGCCTTAAAGGCACGCTGGGCGCTGCTTGGCAGACCCCTTTGCCGGGCCTGTCCACCGGCTTCGCTTTGGACAACATTCTGGGATTCATCAACTGGCAGGCCAGGTGCATGGACTTCAGCTACCGGCTTGAAGCGGACAGCGTGTATGTGGAAAATTTGGGCGAAGACCTCGACGCTCTGCTCACAGATGAATCGGAGGAGATCGAAGGCAAGCCCTTCACCACCAAACTGCCTCTGGAATTCCGCGGCGCTCTGCTCTATGACTTTCCTTATGCCTCGCTTTCCGTGGATTACTTCACGGGCCTCACCGAAACGGAGTACTCGCCCGGAACTGGACGGGTGGCCTTTGCCCTTGAGAGCAAGGTGCCTGCGGTGATGCCGCTGTTTTTGGGCTTCACTCCGGGCAATTCCGATTACCCCTGGCGTGTTTCCTACGGCATCGGCCTGCGCACCAGAAAGGTTGAATGTGGATTGGGAGTGCAGTCCTTTAAATCCCTGCTTCCCGGCTACAAGACCAAAGGCCTGGCCTTCGCCACCTATTTCACGATCCGAACTTGAAATACATCGTCATTGCCCTGATCTCCCTGACGATCTCGGGCTTTTTCTACTTTCGCACCCAGCCGGCGCTTTCCCGGGGGAGGCGCTGGCTGCTTTTCTCCCTGCGCGCGCTCAGCCTTTTCATCCTTTTGCTGCTGCTGATCAGCCCCATTCTCTACTTTATGCGGCAGAACGTCCAAAAACAGCAGATCATCCTGCTGCGCGACGTTTCCGCCAGCCTGGACCTGAAAAGCGGCAAACAGAGCAAGAAGGACTTCCTCAAACCCCTGGGAGAGCAGGCCGCGAAAAAGTTCGAGCAGGCTGGATATGAGTTGCTCAGCTACGACTTTGCCCGCGGGCTGGAAGCAGCGTCCGACAACACCCTGTTGATGCCCGCTTTGGCCGAATTGACCGGCAAGCACGATTTCAACAGGGTCAAGGGCATCGTATTGCTCTCCGACGGCTGGCTGAGGGATGAATCCCTCCAGGGCGTCCGCCAGTTGGGCTGCCCCTTCTATGTGATAGCGGATACTCTCAAACCCAGCCTGGCGGATCTGGCTATCGTCAAGACTGTGGCAAACCGCCACGCCTGGAAGGGCGAACCCACCATCATCCGCGCGGAACTGAGTTCCTCCGGCTATTCAGGCCCCGCCACGGTGGAGTTTCTACTGGGCGGCAAAAAGATTTCCGCTAAGACCTTGCAGCTCAAGGAAGGGGAAATCGCTAGCGTTGATTTCAACCAGCGTTTCAACCAGACCGGCTTCTATCCTTACACTCTGAAAGTCTCCGCCGCCGGGGTGGCGGAGCGGTCACAGAACAACAACAGCTATCCCGGCGCCATCGAAGTGCTGAGCGACAAACAGCGCGTGCTTGTGCTATCGGACAGCCCCGCCTGGGACAACAAGTTCATTGTGGACGCCCTGGCTGAAAATGAACGCTGGGAGGTGGCCCATTACCGCGTGCGGGATGGAAAAGTTTACGCGGGTGAAAAAGCCGTTGCCAGCCTTCCGGATGCCAACCTTGCCGCCCTGGTGATCGTCAACAACGGCAGTCTGCGCCTCTCCGGCGAGCCTTTGAACTTTATAAACCGCAACCATCAGAAAGGCGTGGGCATCCTCTTTCAGGGCCTGCCTCTGACCGAACTTGCCTCTATTTTGCCGCTGCAACGCTCCAACATCAGCGCCTCCTACCAGGGCTTTTTGGAGCTGAGCCCGGCAGCCTCCTCCTATCCCATGCTGGGCATCGATGCCGCCGAACTGCAGCAGATTCCCCCTCTGGATTACTTCTATGTGACCGCCTCCAAAGGCTCGGAGGTGCTGGCGACGCTTTCCAATCCCCAAAAATCCCCCGCCATCGCCGTCCGTTCCGCGGGCAACAGCCGCGTGCTGTCCCTGGCCTTCCTCAACCTCTGGAAATGGCAGTTGCAAAGCAAAAGCGGAGGCTATCGCCAACTCCTCGCCAACAGCGTGACCTGGCTTTCCAACAAGTCATCCAGCGGTTACAGCGCCATCTACAACAGCAACTACTTCCTGGGTGAGCAGATCGATCTGCGCCTCAGGGCGGAGGACAGCATCCGCTCCCTGCGCCTGGACCTGAATCCCGAACTGAGGATTCTGGACGCGGATGGCAAGGAGATGTTCAAGGATTTTATGACCCTCTCCGATGGCGAATATGCCAGCTCGCTGACCTTGGACAAACCCGGCCAGTACAGTTTTGAGATCAGGGACAAGGTGAGCGGGGAGACCAGCAAGGGCAGGTTCAACGTGAGCAACGCCTCTCTGGAAGACCGCGATTTCGACTATAACCTCCCGCTTTTGGCCTGGCTGGCCAGCGACACCCGCGGGGAGTTGCTCTCGCCCGCTTCCCTGCAGGCTTTCAATCCCCTGCCCGCCCAAAACATTGTCCGCGAGCGGCGCCATGATTTTCCGCTCTACCGCAAGTGGTACATCCCCGGGCTCTTCATTTTCAGCTTTTGCCTGGAACTCTTCTTCCGCCGCAGGTGGGGACTGCTGTAAACTCTTTCCCCTCCCATACTTCGCCCTCCTTTGCATCCCCCTCTCCGGCGTGGGTCTTCCGGCAGTCATCCTTAACCCGGTGAGGGATGACCTAAGGATGATGGCGCCAAAGCCAGTAGCAGCAAGGGCGGGCGCTATGAAGGATTATGAGGAAGGTTGTAGGAATTTTGTGGAAAGGTGAAAAGGTGGAATGGTGGAAAGGATTATAGAACGCGGATGACAGGATCGACTGGATCTTTGAAGGTGGAAAGGTGAAATGGTGGAACGGTTTCCCTGAAACAAGCCCCAACAGACTCTATCCGTGTCATCCCGGCCTACCGGGGTCCTCGCCGGATCGGTAACGATCCGGTGGGGTGGTTTGAGCCGGGATCCAGTCTTTTGGAAACAGCCAACCAGCCCTGAAACGAACCACCTCCAGACTACATTACCGTGTCATCACGGGCTTGACCCGTGATCCAGTATTTTCAAAGCCGTTTGAAGTCCGAGTCGGCTTTGGGATTGGGGGAATCTGTACATCTTTCCTTGCCGGCTTGAACTCCAAACGACCAGCCAGCACGGAGTTCAAAGAGCCTTTACCGGCTGCAAATACCCACCGGACGCCTGGGCTCTTTGGACTTCGTGCGTAAGAAAGAACCAAAATCCAGGGCTACTACACCGAATCCAGCGTGGACTTCATGCGGTAGAAGGGCCTGTTATCATGCTGCAAGCGAAACAGCATCAAGCAAGAGCCAAAAAAAGGGGATGAAGCAAGCTCCATCCCCGTTTATGCTAATCGTTTACATTATTCCGGATAGGTGAGGGTGCAGGCTTGTGAAACCTTGACCCAATATCCTTTTCCGGGCTCCATGGTCGCGGGGCTTTCGCCCATATGATCCACCTGCTGCAGGTAGGGGGAGATGGAGGACAGGGCAGTGGCGGTCGCCTTGGCAGTCGCGGGCAGGTAGGAAACCAGGTTCCATCCCGCTTTGAGGCTGATCGGAGTGGCGGAGGCGTCCACCGGATTGCCATCCACGCTGAGGGTGGCGGGAGCGGACATATTCACCCAGTAGCCTTCATTCACGGCCAGGTTGCCCAGGGTGTTGAAATGGGCCGCCATGGAAGGCATGTGGCTGTAAGCCGCGTTCTTGATCTGGATCAGGCCGCTGATTCCCTGGAAGATGTCTTCCGTCGCGTAGGATGCTGGAACCACGTTGAGGCTGATCAAGTTCCAGCCGGCGTTGAGGGAAATCTCCTGCGGTTGATCTATCTCGCCGAAAACCACCGTGATGGGGGTCATCTGTCCGGCAGTCACGGTCACCTGCACGTTTTGGGGATCGTAGCCAGGCGTGGTGACGGTCAGGGTGTAGGTGCCGGGCTGCAGATAGCGGTAGAAATCCCCGTGCGTGGCGTCCGTTTCCACCATGGAATAGGTGTTGTCGTGGCCGGAGATGCTGATTGTCGCCGCCAGAGGGTTGCCCCAGGCGTCCACCACGGTTCCATGCACGCCGTCCAGAGCCAGTTCCAGATAGCTTAGCATGGCTTCGTAGTTGTAGCTCCAGTAGTTGGGCATGGTGGAGGCGGCCGGCATCTTGGTGTTGGAACATTCGATTGTCACCTCGCGGCCGTTGCGGGTGTAGTTCATCCAATCCTGGCGTCCGCCGGCGATCGAATACCAATCCGCGCCGTTGATGACGCCGTTGGAGCTGATGCCGGTGAAATAGCCGCTGGGTCCGTTCGCTTGGGCGTTGGAGGCATAAACCAGGCTGGAAGAGAGGAACCAGGCGTCGTCGGGGTGCCGGGTGTAGGTGTAATCCCAGGGGTAGTTCACCACTTCCGCGCCGCCGTGGTAGTTGGCGCCAAACACAAAACTATGTGCATTGGCGAAGTCCATCATGGCCTGGGTCTCAGGCTGGATGGCGCCCTGGTTCAGGCTGCCATCGTAATTGGGGTAGTTGCGGTTGAGGTCAACCCCGTTGGCGTTGTAGCGCCGGGCGTTGGACACGGTGTTGTTGCCGCCGTAATAGGTTCCGTCCGGATTTGTGTTCGGCCCGATGTAGAGTTCCATCGAGTTCACGATGTTGGTCAGGCGGGGATTTGTCCCATACTGGCTGAGGAGGGTGTCGATCAGGCGCAGCATCAGCATCCAGCCGGTGGTTTCATCGCCGTGCATGGTGCTGGTGAGCAGCACTTCCGGTTCTTTTTCCTCAGTGGCGACGTTATCCGAAATCTTGGCGACCAGGATGGCGCGGCCGTTTGCCGTTGTGCCTACGTTGATGATCTGGCAAAGCCCGGGGTAGTCGCTGGCAAAGCCGTTCATCATGCTCACATAGGCGTCGTAGGTGGGGTAGGTATCCCATGCCTTCACTTCGTTCACGCTGCCGCTCGTCTTGTGAGGATAGAGGCTGGCAGGATCGGGGAGGATCTGGGTGTTGTAGCCCAGTTTTCTGAATTCCGCCCATTCGCTGTCGTTGGCGTAGGCATAGACCCAGTTGCCTTTGACGTTGTCGATGGAGACGATCCGGGTCAGGTTTTGCAGTTCGCTCTTGTCCAGCAGTTCAAAGCGGAAGTAATACTGGGTCCACTCCCCTGCCACGAGGGGCAGGGAGAGTAGAACCAGAATGGTCAATATCAGTAGTTGTTTCATTTACCGACCTATCTTGGCGATCAGTCGCGCACGGCTTTCACATAGTAGAAGGCCATGGGCAGTTCGGTCAGATCGCTGAAGAGCAGATTCGCTGTCGTTCCAATCAGGGTGTAGGTTCCATAGGGATCCGTGGCACGGTACACTTGGTAGCTTTCCGCGTTGTCCACGGCGTTCCAGGTGACCTTGAAGCCGCCATCGACCTTGGTGATGGAGGTGATCACGGGAGCGTCGAGAGAGGTGATCTCGACCACGCTGATGGGCACAGGATTGTCTGTGGTGCCTATCACCTGGTTGTAGTTGAGGGTGTAGGTCTCGATGGCATCGTAGGCCAGAGAGGCGCTGTAGTCGTAGATCTTGAAGCTGACCTCTTCGCCGTTGGATGCCAGGTTCACAACCAGGGTCACGTAGGCGTTTCCGCCATTGGTCACCACATCCGCCACGCCGCGGCATTCGCTGCCCACAAAGGCGCCGACCACGTCGTTGAGTTCGGCTGCCACGCCATAGATGGTCACGATGCCGTGGATGGTGGCTGAATTGGGATAGACGACGGGTGTCCAGCCGGGCCCGGCCACTTCGTTGACGGTTACCACCACGCTGTCGTAGGCGTAGCTCTGCCCGTCATAGACGGAGAAGGTGATGGTTTCGCTGCCGGTCCAGTTCTGGACGGCGGTGAAGGTCACGTTCAATCCGTTGATGGCCACAAAGACGTTGGTATTGCCGCTGTAGCCCAGAGTGAGGGGATCGCCGTCCTCGTCGGAGACGTAGGAGTTGAAGTTCACCGTCAGGCTGCCGTTGCGGTCGAACGAGAAGCTGTCAGGCAGGTTGATGGTGGGAGCGTGGTTTCCGGTGTCCCAGACATCCATGGTGGCGCTCACGTCCAGAGTGGGACTGGCGGGATCGTTGGAATGGATGGTGAGCATCGCTTCATAGGTGCCAACAGCCATGCCGACCGCGGAGAAGTAGGCGGTGATGGTCTGGCTCTCTCCCGCGGCGATGTTGCCACTGAGAGGCTGTACGCTCAGCCAGGAAATGGGCGGGGAATCCTGGGTCAGCACATTGGAACCGGAGAGGGTGTGAGGCTCGGAACCGTAGATATCACCGTTCAGGGTCCAAGGCAGGGTGAGGTTGCCGCCGAAGCTGGAGCCGATGGTCACGTTGACTGTGGCGGAGGCAGATTGACCTCCCTGGATTACGCCGTAGCCGTAGGAGGTTTCACCGTGCCAGGTAATGGTCACGCCATTGCCGCTGGTCACATCCGGGGTCATATCTCCGCCGCTGCCGCCCACGAAGTTGGTGGCGCTGTTCACGGTGACCCCGGCGGGGAAGCTGATGATCACGTCTCTGAGCCACTCTACGTCCGTGCTGGCGTTGGTGGCGGTAAAGGTCCAGTCCACCGTGGTGCCGGGCAGGTAGCTGCTGGCGTCCAGGGTGAGGGTGCTGCCCGCGATGCTCTTCTCCTGAGCGGAAGCCGCTTGCAGCAGGTTGCCTGTTCTGGAGGGCAGTTCAGTCATGCTGATGCTGAAGGTGAGAGGCTGGCTTCCGGTGTTGGTGATGGTGAAGCTGTCCGTGCCTTCGGTGCCCACCTGCAGGTAGGCATAGAGGGCGTCGTTGTCGATATCGATGGTGGGTGGATTGTAGCCCGCGCCGCTCACCGCGATGTTGACGCTGGTGTTGTTGATGGAGTTGTTGGCAATCACCACGTTGCCGTTGTAGGAGGCCACGGCGGTGGGCGCGAAAGTCAGGTTGTAGGTCTTGGTAGCGCCGGCATTGATGCTGAAGCTCAAGCTGTTGCGGCTTTCCTTTCCGGCCAGCGGAGCTTCCGTGGAATTGCGTGCCGCAGCCACGGTGTAACCGGCGGGGGTGGTGATGGTGCCCGTAAGGGTCTGATCGCCACTATTTTGGATGGTGAAGGTCTTCGTGTCGGTGGTACCCACGGCCACATCGCCATAGGCGAGGGTTGTAGGATTGACCAGGATCACGGGGCCAGACTGGTTGGGAAGCAGGGTCAGCTTGAGGTTGGGACGGTAGGAGATGACGGTACCGCCGCTAAAGAGGTTGGTCTGGTCAGAATTGTCGCTTCTCGTGTAACGGTATCCGTTGGATACGGAAGTGTATTGGGTGGCGCCACTTGCATTGTAGGAACCGATCAGGCCAAAGGCGGTGTCCACCACGATGTTGTCTATCCCGTTCCAGAGGAAGGGGGTGGAGAGGGTGTACATGTTCCAGCCAGTGGCTGTAGGCTGGTAGGAGTCGCTGCTCCAGACCTGGGTGAGGCCCGTGGATATCCAGCTTGAGACGTCAGTTGCGTTGGTGTGTCCCATGCGGACAACGAAGTTGGGCATGACCCGGGCAGGCAGACCTGTTACGTTAAAACCGATCTGGGTGATATTGATGGGGCCGACCACTCCTGCGGCATTGAGTTCAGCGGCTGTATAAACCGACTGTCCGTGCAGGCTCTGATACCAGACGTGGATGGGGCAGGGATCATAAGTGCCGGTAGAATCAGTGCCGGTGCCGATGATGACTTCAGTGGGCACGATGGCAGAGGGTGTAGCCTGCACTGTGTCGGTGGGATCGGATACTCCGCCGGAATATACCGCTACAAGGTAGTAGCTGTAGGTGGTTTCGTTGACCACCGCGTTGTCGGTGTATGTGAGCCCGGTGACTGTGGTAAGCAAGCTTCCATCACGATAGATCCTGTAACCTGTGGGGGTACCAATGAGCGGTGCCTGCCAATTGAGTGTTACATAACCGTTACCTGGCACTGCGGTCAGCTCCCGCGGTGGATAGAGCATTCCCGGGGTGGGGAAGATCTTCAGCTTCAGGTTGGGCAGATTGGTGCTGGCAGTCAGCGAAGTAGGCTGGTAATTGTCGTTTCTGCTCTGCCTGGCCCGGGCGGGAGAGGCTGTGGTATATGTCCACATGGGATAGTTGGATATCCAGGCTTGGTTGCCTTTGATGGTGAGGATGGAGAGGTTGCTGCCATCATAGGCGAACTGGTTGTCCAGATCAACTTCCATCCAGCCGCTGGTGGCGGTGTTGGGCCAGACGCCGCTGTAAACCTGGGTGTAGCCTGTGGTGGAATAAGTTCCGTCCGCAAGGGTGTTGGAACTGGTGTTCTTCATATAGACGGTCACAGGATCGATGGGGTTCACATCGGCTCCGCTGGCTTTGTAGAAACCGATTGACTTGATAGTACCAGCAGTTCCGATCTCGGAAGCCAGGTAGATGGCTTCATGGCTGGAATGGTTGTAGTAGCGGTCGAGGGGGTAGCTCTGGGTGGAGGTGCCGTTGCCGATGACCACTTCCATTGGGGTGCCCACTTCCACGTTCACGGTGGTGTTGGCGCTGTACTGTCCCGCGACGGCGTTGAAGACGAAAGCTGCCTGAGTTCCATCCGTCATGGAAGAAGCGGCTGTCACGGTGAAACTGAGGGTGGTGTTGCCTCCAGCGGAAATAGCACTGAAGCTGGCGTTGCCGTTGTTGACCGTGATGCCTGGCGTGGCGCAGCTCATGGTGGCTGTCCCATTCGGGGAGGCAGCGCCGCCGTTGTTGTTAAGCGGCATGGTGATGGTCACGGTTTCACCAGGGTCGAGGCGTCCGTTGTTGTTACCGGTGGGATCGCTGATCGTCATGTTGCCAAAGGCCAGGGCGGGTGCGTTGATGGTCTGGGTGAAGTTGTGAGTCCAGGGGTTGTGGCCGCTCATGGTCATGGTGATGGTGAAATTGGCCACGGTGCCGTCGGGGACGTTGTTGGCGATCGTGATCGCGTAGGCATTGTTTGCCAGAACGGTAGCCCCGGCTGCCAGGCTGCTGATGCTGTGGCTGTTGTCAGTGATGGTGATGCCGCTGGTGGAGCAGCTCAGTATCGCGCTAACGTTGGTGGCGGGATCCACGCCCACGTTTTTGAAAGTGACATCGAAGTAGCCGCTTTCGTTGTATTCCGGAATGTCGTTATTGGCATCGTCATAAGCGACTTGGTCCACAGACATGAAGGGGCCTTGCGCCGCTATGACCGCTATATCGGCAATCGTGGTGATCCTGTTCTGAGCGGTAAGCACCAGTTTGGCTGTTCCGACTGAGGTGAAGGGGGTGATCGTCAGGGTCAGGTTGCCGGAGGCGTCGGTGATGCCGGAGCCGTAGATCACTCCATTCATGGAAAGGCCGACGCGGGTGTAGGGCGCGGCGCCGGTGATGGCATAACTGTTATTGCCGATCATGATCTGGGTGGGATAGTTGGCCGGATTGGCAGTGGGAACTCCAAGGTAGGGCATCAGGGAAGGGTCGCCCATGATGTGGTAAACTTCCCAGTAGTAGTTCGTGCGTGAGCTACCGCTTTGCTGCACCGCCAGGTTACCCGAGTAGATGGTCTCGCCGACGGTGGTGGCCCATTTGTCATAGGTTTCGCCGTGAGTGTGGAACATGGCGTCATAAGCGCCAAGTTTGGTGGCGTCATAAGGCGGGGCGGAACCGTCGATGTTAGTTTTGTAACCCACTGCCCAATAATAGTCTTCATTCCAATAGGTGCTGTTGGTGCCGCCGATGTAGGCCACTCCGCCGCCGTCGGCCTTGCGGATGACGGCTTCGCCGAAGCAGGGGCTGGAGTAGTCAAACTCGTTGGTGATGCAGCAGTTGCCCACCATTACTCCATATTTCCCGGAGTTAGTCATCGCATTGACGTCGGAGACGGTGAAGCTGGGGTCGTGCCAGGAGGTCTGGCTCCCGTGAGCGGTATAGACAATGTAGCCCCGGCCTTCATTGGCGTTGGCGATGATTTGCGCGTCACTGCTGCCGGAGGCGGGATAGAGATAGGTGTCGGAAGTGATGCCGTGGGCGGCATTGAAATACTCAGTGGTTGCGTAATTGATGGCGCCGTTGGCATGAGTGGGAGACCAGCTGGAATCCACTCCGGCGATGAGCACCGTCTTACCCAAATAACTGATGTCCGGCATCTGGGTCTTTTCAAAGGTGATGGTCTTGTTAATGATGTTGGCCAGTTCGGTAGTGCTGGAAACTGAGAAACGGCCGTGGTACATTTCTGGCATGTAGTCGCTGCCATTGAGGCGCACGTAGGTGAGGTCGGTCACGTGGGAGGAGGTCGCGCCGGAATTGGTGGCGACAGTGATGGTGCCGGATTCGTCACCGATGATCAGCAGGTAGGTGGGGGCTGGATCATCGGCGGTGGCTGCATCCCACAACCCCTGCATATAGTTCTTGATGGCGGTGGTATTGTTTGCCACGGTTCCGCCGCTGCCGACGGTCGCCACGATCACCGCGAAACCCTGCTGGGTTTTCCAGTCCACATAGCTCTGGATGTTGCTGGTGTAGCCGACCGGGCAGAGGATGACCATTTTGGTGGGATGGCGCACTTCTACGGTGCGGTTGTCCGCGTTCCAGTTGAAAATGGTTCTGCTGTAAAGTTGTTCAAACTCCCAGGAAGCTGTCCTGGCAAGCATGTCAGCGGTGGCGATGAGGTCTGGGTTGACAAAATCCACCCGGACATCCACATTTTCCATCACCTGGATACTGTTGGTGACGGGGTTGTAGCGCACAGGGTAAAAATCGAGGGCGAAAACCCGTACGCCGCGCATCATGCCCAGTTCCGTAACCTGCACCCAGTCGCGGTTGTTGAACTCGTCGAGGCTGTAAAGCCTTTCGTTCACCTCAAAGGGCAGGGTGGCGGGATCGGCAGCTCTGGAGATGGGCTCCTGAGCCGGAATGACGCGGTTTTGCAGTTTGCTGGCTTTGCTGTCCAGTTCCCGCGTGGATTGTGAATTGAGATAGAAACGGACTTCCGCGCCCAAAGGCACGGCGATAGTCCTGCGCAGCATGGGCAGCTTGGGCTCGCCCACGTCGTTGCTGAAGCCCCAGCCATCGATGGAAAGCTCGTCAAACGTGCCTTTTTTGGTCTGGACTTCCATGATTTTCAGGTCGCCAACCCGGAATTGTACGTCAAAACCGAGGTCGCTGTTGTTGAGAAGCCTGGCATGATTGCCAGAGGAAGAGAGATTGACCTGCCGGTCTGCGGCAGATAGCGCGAAAGCGCAGGCAAGGATCAGCCCGATGAGCAGGATCGCTTTGCCGGGGAGCTTAATTTTCATAAGTATCTCCTTATGTAGTGTAATATTAACACGCTTAATGATGCCGGAAGCGCGATGCCGCCGACATCCAAGATGGAATCAAACAAAACGGATCTAACTATAATTGAAACATTCAAATTCTGTCAATCAAAAACACCGCGCCTGGGGCGATGGTGCCGTGATCCAGTCTTTTTATAGTATCCACAAATTACACAAATTAACACGAATTAAAAACATAATACAAGGACAAAAATCCAAGATAAAACGAGCACCCGACTCAGAAACAAGCCACACCAAACCATAGAGCTGCGTCATCACGGCCTGCGAGCCGTGATCCAGTCTTTTAGAATAATCATCCACGAATTACACGAATTAACACGAATTAAAAGAACAAAATAAGGGCAAATCATTACACCAATCCGCGCTCATCTGCGCCTTTTATCCGCGTAAATTTGCGTGAACCACTTGACCCGTAATCCCAGTGTCCAGGGGTGGCAAAGTCCGTTTGCCACAGAGACCGGAGGTCTCTTCCAAACAGGCA
>DFUX01000029.1:23496-35285 GCA_002379855.1 Cloacimonetes bacterium UBA4175
GCAGCCCTTAAATTATCCGCTCCATACCTCTCCGTTCCTGCATCGCTATCATTCGAGGCCACAAGGGATTAGCCTATCATCCTTAGGTATGCGGTTGCGAAGTTAAGGATGACCCCAGGATAACCCCTGCCGGAAGACAGGATTGATATGGGGGAGAGGTGGGATTGGCTCAGGAGACCCGCACCATGATACGCCGGGCGATGCGACGGTCAAGCACGTAGCGGGCGTCACCTACCGCCACCACCAGGTTTGGTTCCCCCAGGTCGTTGCGGAAGGCGGTGACCCTGGTTCCGGAGGTGAGGCCGCGCTCGATGGTGCGCAGGTCTTCGTTGCAGGTGATGATGGCCTCCTTTCCTGTGGAAAGCAGGGCGAGGCTGATGCAGTCGCCTTTGCCGCAGCGGCAGTTCCGGGCGGAGGGGAAGAAGCGCCTTCCGAAGCGGCGTAATCTGGCACGGTTGCGATTAGAGAGCATGTTTATTACCTATAAATTTCATTGAGAGATAGAGAGCGGCGCCCAGCAAGAGGGAGATTCCCAGCCACAGCCAGGAGCGCGGGTTGAAAGCCAGAACCTGATAGGCCACGGTGGCAACTATCCAGGCCAGGGCAGTGAGATAGAAAAAGGCGAGCAGCATCCAGCGGCGCCCGTGTTCGCGGAAGAGAATAGCCAGAGTGGCGGCGCAGGGCGAATAGAGCAGGATGAAGATAAGATAGGCGATGGCGGAGGCTGTTCCGCCAAAGGCGGCGCGGATCGCCGCGTCACCGGCATAGAGTCCGGAGAGGCTGCCCACGATCGCTTCCTTGGCAAAGAGACCGGAGACGAGGGCCACCGACGCCTGCCAGTTGGAGCTTCCCAATCCCAGGGGAGCCAGCAGCGGGGCGAGCAGCCTGCCCGCCAGTTCCAGGATGCTGATGCTTTGGCCGCCGTGGAAGGGATCCGGCACTTGCAAGACCTGCAGGATGTTCACCAGCACGATCACCAGCAGGATGGTCTTGCCGGCGCGCAGGATGAAGTCTTTCAGGCGGTGCCAAGTGTGCATCAGCATGGCGTTGAGGGTGGGCAGGTGATAATGGGGGAGTTCCATCACAAAGTTTCCGGGCTGGGTCTTGAAGAGGGTTTTCTTAAGCGCCAGGGCGAAGAGCAGACCCATCACGATGCCGAAAACGTATAGTCCGAACACCACCAGATGGGCGCGGCGCGGAAAGAAGATCAGGGCCAGATAGGTGTAAACCGGCAGCTTGGCCCCGCAGCTCATAAAGGGCGTGAGCAGCGAGGCGAAGACGCGGTCGCGCTTGCTTTCCAGGGTGCGGGTGGCCATGATGGCGGGAACGGTGCAGCCAAATCCCACAATCAGGGGGATGAAGGCCTTGCCGGGCAGTCCCACCCGGCGCATGAACTTATCTGCGATAAAAGCCGCGCGCGCCATGTAGCCGCTGTCCTCCAAAAAAGAAAGGCTGAGAAAGATGAAAAAGATGGGCGGGATAAAAGTTCCGATGGTGGCGATGCCTCCGCCCAGGGCGTCCGAAAACAGAAAGACGAACCACTTGGGCAGGCCCAGAGAGCGAAGCAGGGTTCCCCACTGATCCACCAGCAACCAGTTCAGGCCGGAGTCGATCAGGCGGATCAGAGGGGCACTGGCGCGCACCGACAGCATAAAGACCAAAAACATGACCAATAAAAAGATCGGCCCTCCCCAGAACCCGCTCAGGGCGAAGCGGTCGATCCTGTCCGAGATGGTCTGGGGTTGATGCGGTTTGCGCTTGACCACGTCCTTGACCAGGCCGCGGATAAAGCCGTAACGGTCGTCTGCCAGTACAGCCGCAACGTCCTGGCGGCGGTGCTTTTCCACGCCCAGGGTCACTTTTTCCAGAGCCTGCCTGGCTTCCGGGGGCAGTTGTCCCGTAAAGGCGGGGTCCCTTTCCAATAACCTCAGCAGCAGCCAGTGGCGGGGCAGTTCATCCCAGGCGGGGGGATAGCCGCTTTTCCCATCGGGGTCGAAAACGATTGCCGCGATGGCCGCCATGCTCTTTTCCACCACTTCGTCGTAGCGCACGGTTGCCGGAGTCTGCGATTTGTCCAGCCTGCTTTCCAGGAGGTAGAGCAGGGGATGGGCGTCGAAGCGTCCCGCCATCGAGACCGGAATCACGTCCACTCCGAGGTGTTCGGCCAGGTGCTCATGCTCGACCCGCAATTCGTTGCGCTCGGCGATGTCCACCATGGAAAGCAGGATCAGCAGCGGCGCGCCCAGCTCCATGAGCTGAACGGTGAGATAGAGGTTGCGCTCCAGGTTGGAGGCGTCCACGATGTTGATCACCAGATCGGGCTTTTTTTGCAGCAGATAGTCCCGGGCCACTTGTTCGTCCGGCGAAGTGGCGGCCAGGGAATAGATCCCGGGCAGGTCAATCACCTCATAGCGTTTGCCCTTGAAAAGGAAGTAGCCCTGTTTGTGTTCCACCGTGACGCCAGGCCAGTTTCCGACAGACTGGTGGCTGCCGGTGAGGGCGTTGAAGAGGGTGGTCTTGCCCACATTGGGGTTGCCCGCGAGGGCGATGACGGGGTTGTTCTTGCTCATGGTCTATTGAGAATCATTCGCGCTGTTTTGGCATTTCCAGCAGAGTCCCTTCACCTCGACGCTGGTCTCCTGGGTCTCGAATTTCAGGTTGCGGGCTTCCCGCGCCAGGATGGGGTCCACGCTGTCCAGAGGGGTTTCCTGCACCGCGCCGCAACGGACGCAAACCCAGTGGGCGTGGCGGGGATGGCCCCAGATATGCTCATACATGCCACGCGCGCCGGGACGGGGAGAGGGTTGGATCAATCCTGCTTGCAAGAGCAACGGCAGGGTGCGGTAAACCGTGGCCAGGGAGATATCCTGACTGGCGGAGCGCAATACCTGATGCAACTGCTCGGCGTCAAAATGCTCGTGCAGGCTGAACACCGCCTCCAAAATCAAGCGCCGGCTGGCGGTCAGCTTCATCTTGCGGCTGTTCAGGTAGGTGTCGAAAAGCTTGGTATAATCTTCCATAAGTTCATCCTCAAATGAGAATCAGTCGCAAGCTATTTTGCCCTTGGATTTCTGTCAAGCCCGATCCATGGCTTACGGGGACTTAACAATGCTTTTAAAACACGTCAGGCGCAAACCCTCACTGAAAATATCAACTTGTTCTCACTTGAACAATTATTGCTATCACATTTCTGGCAAGAAAGACATGAAATACAAACATTGTTTTGTTTTGATTGGGCATTTGAAGCTTTGGAAATGAAATCTGATGTTTTTCAGTGAGGGTAGATGTTTGCTGAAGCAGTAATGTTATTATATTGATTGGCTTATTGCAATCATTTAATAATAGGGTCTATGAACTTAAGCAACTAAATAATTCTTGACAAATAATCCAAGCCTCGATAAGTGGAGTCTAATATGTGAATTATTAGGAACATGTTGCCTGGGCTTGACTGGAGAAGATGCACTGCAAGCGTTTTGTGTTCTGGCTTGCGGGACATCATTGGTCACGGGGCGTAGGCAACTGCTTCCATCCGTGTAGAAATAATAACCAAGGTTTTTAGGAAAAAAAAATGACTAAGGATGGAGGATCTTTATGAAAAAGATCGCATTGTTTGTTTTGTCCCTGGCGCTGATGCTGGGGGTTTGTTCTGTGGCTACGGCTGCGACGATCACGGTTGGGGCATATGAATATGCGCTTACTTATTTACCAATCCGGACTTACTATGGATACAGCTATACGCAACAGATAGTCTCCCAGTCAGAGATCAATACGTCTGGAAGTATCACAAAATTGCGTTTCTATTGGTATGACGGGTATAACAATAATAGCAATAATTGGACCATCTACATGGGCCATACCACAAAAACAGCCTTCGCTTCTACATCCGACTGGACTACAATAAACGGCGCTTCAGCGAGCGCCGGTACATTCGGTACATTTATGAGAAACTCATTGACAAGAATTTCATTCTATAATTTGTTGCGAAAGTGAGAATTATGGTAGATATGATGTTTCTTTACCGCTTATGGAGACTAATGGTTATGGCAATCATCGTGCCGGAGTTTTAAGTAGTGTCTCACATGATAAGCAATAAAACCACAAAGATAACGCACTTTACAGCGACATACCTGTCGCAGGGAGGATAAATTGAAAAAGCTGATTTTTATCATGTTGATGGGGGTTTGCAGTGTGACGCTATTTGCCCAGACATACGAATGGATGTGGGCAAAAAGAGCCGGAGGAACAAATGCCGATAATGGCGAGTTCATATCCACATACAGCACAACTTATAACTACTACCCAAATTCTCGAATCAGTTTTGAGGAGTTTCGGAGTGCTGTAGACATCTATCCAAACATGAGCTTGGGTTCAGGTGGTACGAGCGGGGCGTTCAATCTAGCATTTGGCCTATCACTAGCTTCTAAACTGAAGCATCGTAACATTCTGTTATCATTTGGGCTTTCCAGCATATTCAATGGGGATGATGTACCGTCCAACGTTCATGAATACCCTTGCCCGCATAGTAGTTATACTGTGCTTGGGAAAAAACAAAAGGGGAACGAGATTGGTTTCTTATTAAGATACGGTACTTGTATCAAGGAAAACAGAAACCGGGTATTTGTTTATGGCGTTGGTGAGTTTTCAGTTTCTGAAGATATTTTATTATCTAAGTCTAATGTAACTGGATGGTATTATGAGGAATCGTCTAAATCTATGGGATACGGTTCATTAGGGCTTGGTGTAGGTTACAATCCAGGCTCAGGGAAAAGCAATTTGTTTATGGAATACAACTATCGTAGAGGTATTGGATTTGGCATTGGTTTCAAGATATAGGGACAATTGCACCCTAGTCATTTACGGTCCTGACGCACATCCATATCCGCGTTAGAGGGATCGCAAGGACTTCAAAAGCAGGCAGGTAATTATGCACGGCTTTGAACTCCAATGCCTCAATGGGGTTAAGCAGAGGGGCATTGTTTCATTCTAATCTCGTTTTCCTGCACCCACACCCAGACCACCATACATGAATTAGATTACATATAGAATAGATAAAAAATTATATATCATATACATATCTATATCTATTGTCTATCTGGTGTACCTCCTTCGGCTCTCGTATAGACCAAATAATGGTGATTTTATGAAAACGATGCCCAATAAGTAAAAGGCGTGATTTGCTCCCGCCTCAATCTATATTTGGCTTATGCCGGTCTTGATCTGTCCTTGGGCTTCCCCCATGTAATGTGTCAGTGAAAACTTCAAATTGGATCACCGAAAACTTCAAATGTCCAAGTCCGATGGTTTCCAAGCCTAAAACACCAAGTGTTACTGACTTTCTATCTTATTTCATTATATATGGTTACGCCCAGAAACTTGGAACTTGCTTTGTTCCAGTAAATGTCCACGTAAATCAGTATAGTGACCGGATTTGAAGTTTTTGATGATAGAAAAGTCCATATCCAATAGGAATGTCCAAGCCCAACACAGAACTGATTCACCTCCCATATCCCATTTATAGACAATGCGGTAGCGTCACTTGTCCAAGTGATAAGAATTTGAAGTTTTCACTGACACATTACAGATTGCCTGTATCGTAAGGCGCTGCCTGCTGTAGCTTAGTGCGATCTTTAAACTTGACAAAAAATCAAAACCGCAATATATGGAACGGAAGAAATGTATTATTAGGAACATGTTGCCTGGATTTAACTGGAGAAGATGCACTGCAAGCGTTTTGTGTTCTGGCTTGCGGGACACCCCGGTCACATAATCGCGGGCGGATGTTTCCATTTATGAATGTTATAGTAATAAACAAGGAACATAAGTTGTAAAGTAATTGAACAAGGATGGAGGATCTATTATGAAAAAGATCGCATTGTTTGTTTTGTCCCTGGCGCTGATGCTGGGGGTGTTCTCAGGCCTTACGGCTCAGACTCTGCTCTGGACGGAGGATTTTGGGGCTACAGCACCCACCGGTTGGACGGTTGTAAACGCCGGCTCCGGCAATAACTGGAGCCTGACGGGCACAGGAAGCCCATATAACGGTAGTTACAACATGCAGTATCAGTATCATTCCACTAATGCGGCTAATACCTGGGCTTTCACACCCGGTATTGCCATGACTGCTGGCAATGACTACTACCTGACTTTTTATCAGAGAGTACGTAGTTCAACTTATCCCGAAAATCTGAAGGTCACTGTTGGAAATGCCCAGACTGTGGCGTCCCAGACTACTACGTTACTAACCCTGGCTTCAGTGACTAACACTACCTACGCTCAAAGAACCACAGCCTATTACCGGCCCACCACATCGGGCACCTACTACTTTGCCTTCAACTGCTATTCTGCAGCAAATATGTGGAATTTGTACGTCGATTATGTGCAGGCTTATGCGATAATTGCCAGCCCACTTTTCACCATCACTCCTTCTGCCACCAGCCATAGCTTCGGTGACGTTTTAATTGGTGACTACCTCACTCAGGAATATGTGATCAGCAACTCAGGCGGCGGAGGCAGTGTCAACCTCACCACCCCCTTTGCCGTCACTGGCGACAGCTATTTCAGCATTGCCCGCCAACCTTTGAACACTTCTTTGGCTCCGGGTGACACCACGTCCTTCGTGGTAAAATACGCTCCCACGATTCTTGGCAGCAACAGCGGCTCTTTGACCATTACCTATGGACTGGCCAAAGCAACCCACACCATCAGCTTCAGCGGCAGAGGAGTGACCACTCCTGTGACCATGTTTGAAGAGGATTGGGAAAGCGGCTCCGATGGCTGGACTATCGTGAACGGGACCCAGACAAACAAATGGCATTTGGGCACTGCCACCTATTCCAGCGCCAGCCATTCCATGTACATCAGCAACAACTCTGGCGCCAGCAACGCGTATACCACGACGTCAGCCTCGGTTGTGCACGTTTATCGCGATATTGCCTTCACCGAGGGCGTGGATGGGTTCGATTTTGAGTTTGATTTCAAAGGATATGGAGAAGCTAATTTTACTGATGCCATGGATGTCTATTTATTGCCTACATCAGTAACCCCTACAGCCGGTACTGATCTCTATGGTAGCTACCAAGATTACTATCTGTTTTCCACTTATCTGCAATCAAATTGGGTTTCTGTGGGGGGTGTATTGGGCAGCTCATACGCCGGAGGTACCTGGCGCCTGTGCTTCCAGTGGTACAACGATTCCAGTGCTGGCACACAACCCCCCGCGGCCATCGATAACATTAAGATATCGCATCAGCCTACTGGTTCGATAGTACTCTCTGACGACAGCTGGGACTATGGACTGGCTTTCATCGGCGCCAGCAACTGCACGCCGCGGGTCTTTACAGTCACCAACGTCAGTGGCAACACGGTCAACATCGCCAATGCTGCAACCATAACCGGAACCGACGCGGAGCATTTCACCCTTACAGACAGCAACAGCTATCCTCTGGCCATAGGCTCAGGCCAGTCCGCCTCCTGGACTGTGAAATTCACACCCACTTCCTGGGGCGAGAAAGACGACGCCTATCTGAACATCATAGACGATTCCGCCAAAGCCGGTCTGAAGATGGTGGTCAGCCAGCCGAACGCCAGTCCTTGCCTGGCGACTAAAACTTACCATGCTTCGGCCAGTCTGAACAACCCGGCAAGCCACATCAGCCCCAAAGGAACCCTGGTGTATGACAAGACCGGGCCAGATCAATACTTGCGTCAAAAACCAAATGGCTCCGCATCAATCAAGGAAATCCGCCATGCCAACCCAGCCCCGGCCAGTCCCAAAGCCACCAACAGCATCAGCCTGCGGGGCTTTGGCGTGGAAGGCATTATGGAGGACTACTTTGAAGCCTACAGCCACCGTGATCAGAGCTTCGGTTACTGGACCCTGTATGACAAGGACCTGGAGCCCACCCATGGTATCTATGTCGGGGGAGTAGAGTATTTCGCGCCCTACACCGGCTCTTTCATTATTTTTGACGACCAGGCTGTGCCGCAACTGAGTAGTGAGGACTGGATGGCGTATTCCGGCGACAAGTGGGTCGGTTCCTTCGACGTGGCCACCGCCGGCGTGCTTAACGACGACTGGTTGGTGACCCCGGCTTTGAATTTCGACAACGACCCCCGCATCAGCTTCTTTGCCAAGTCGCCGAATGCATCCTATAGTCCTGAGCGCTTCAAGGTTTACTACTCGACCACCGGAGATGCCTATTCCAACTTTGTGGGCAACTACGTGGCAGGCAGCGCCACCACCTGGATTGAACCGCCCACGGAATGGACCAAATATGAATACTCCATCCCGGAGCTTGCCAACCGTACAGGCTGGATCGCTATCCAGTGCGTTTCGGACGATTCGTGGGTGCTGCAGATTGACGACTTCGTGGCCGGGCATCGTTCCCTTTATGACGTTGATCCGCCCATGGTTACAGAGTTGCTGAACGTTGGCGCCACTTCCACCGTCACCCTGACGGTCACCAATATCAGCTCTTCCGCCTGGAGCACCACCGGTTTTTCCGACACCGCCACCTGGCTCACTTACAACCACGCGACCGGTTCCATCGCTGCGGGCGACACCATCCAGATCGTGCTGAACTTCAATGCAACCGGACTCATCGCCAACCAGACCTATTCCACCGATTTTGTGATCACCACCGATTTCGGCACCATCACTGTGCCGGTGACCCTCACGGTGCTGGCTGCCAGCAACATCATACCGGTTAATCCGCGCATGGTGGCGCAGTGGGAAGACGCCGTGGGAGTGGGCATCAGCTGGGATTACTATAATACTGGCAACCCTCAAGGATACAAGTTCGGTGTGCCGGATGCCCTGATCGTGGAGTTGTCGCAAACAACCACCGTGTTCATTGCCTGCGAAGCAAGTCAAGTAACGGACTGCAGCAATTATCTGACAGGCATTGGCGCCAACATGGGCAACTGCAAATTCATCAACTTCCCCACCAACACCTACTGGGCGCGTGACTGGGGCCCCTGGCATATCTTCCACGGGGATTCCCGCGGCCGCGAAATGAGCCTGGTGGATTTCGCCTACAACCGTCCCCGTCCTCTGGATGACGCGGCGGCTGGCTACATCAACGACTATCTTGAGGCCAATTATCCCACCAACTATGACAACAGGGTGTTCAATGCGCCTATAATTCATACCGGCGGCAACATCATGACCGATGGCAACGGCGCCGCGATGTCCACCAATCTGGTGCGCGACGACAATGACGGCGAACCTGTCAATACCGGCACACCTACGCCGTGGTATAATTACACCGAAGCCCAGATAGCGGCAGTCATGCACGATTTCCTGGGTATCGACAACTACATGATCTTCCAGGATCCGGACACCGACCTCAATACAACCTTGGACCATATGGACTGCTGGTGCAAGCTGCTGGATGTGGACATCGTTATGATCCAAAGGGTGCCCGAAAGCTCAAGCGAATACCAGCTTACCGAAAACGCGGTGACCGACTGGGCTACCCGCGCCTCCAGCTACGGCGAGCACTTCCCCTACCGCGTCCATCGCGTGGATGAAGTCCCAGAGGTGACCAACTACGCCAACAGCTTCATCCACAACCGCAAGATCTACATCCCCGCCTATGGCGGAAACTATGCCTCTCTGGATGCCGCCGCAATAGCCGCCTACCAGACTGCCATGCCTCAGTATGAGGTGCAGGGTTACATGGCAAAACCCTCTGATCCCTGGTTGTCCTCCGACGCGTTGCACTGCCGTATCAACACGATCTGGGATGCCCAGATGGTACATATCTGGCACCATCCGCTCTGGGGTTCGGTGCCGCCAGCCACGGACGTCGTCCTGCCCATCGAGATCACCAGTTTTAACGCGCTCGACGCCGACAGCACCTATGTAACCTACCAGATCTATGATGCCGACACCGGCACTTGGGGCGCCTGGGTGGATGTTCCGCTCAGCATGATCGATCCTGCCAACCCTACCGGTTATTGGCAGAACCTGGGCAGTAATGATTACACTATGACCATCCCCGGCGTCAACCTGGCTGTGGGCGATTCAATCCACTACGCGATCATTGCCAACGATATTTACGACAACGAGCACTGGCTGCGCCTCAACCGCAGGCAGGACCCCTTCGTGTTGGATGTGCGCGCCACCCAAACTCTCAATGTGTTGTCGCAGGATGAGGACGGCAATCCCATCACCGGCTACACCATTTACCGGAACGGCCTTGACACCGGCGAGGAAACAGGCCACACCTTTACCAACAACGCTCCCGGACAACTGGCTGGAACTTACTCCCTGTCCTCACCTCCCCCAGGTTATGAATGGGAACAGACCACCATCTATGTGAGTGCCAGCGATTTCAACCAGAACAACAATTACACGGTGACCATCATCTTCAAATTGCGTCCAGTGCAGACCCCGGTCGAACTCTCCTCCTTTACGGCTTCGTTCACCGTGGATAACTATGTGAGCCTCACCTGGGTCACCCAATCCGAGACAGGGGTGCTGGGCTTCTACATCCTGCGCAACACTCAGGACGATCTGGCCCACGCGGCTGTGATCAGCCCGCTCGTGGTTGCCACCAACACCTCGCAGCAGCAGGTCTATTCCTATACGGACAGAGAACTGTATGAGGACGGCACCTACTTCTACTGGCTGCAAAACTCCGATATGGACGGCAGCAGTACCTATCATGGGCCGGTGAGCATCGAATACACCGTCCAGGGCAGCACAACGCCCCAAATCCCTCTGGTTACGGAACTGAGATCGATCTTCCCCAATCCCTTCAATCCGATAGCTTACATACCCTATAGCATCGGCAAAAACGAAGGCCCGGCGGACGTGAGCTTCCGCATCTACAACTCCCGCGGCCAACTGGTCTTCAGCAAAGATGTCAAAAACCAGAATACCGGCACGCACCAGATCCAATGGCATGGCAAAGATAACTATGGCAACGCCTGCGGCACTGGTCTCTACTTCGTGCGTATGGACGTGGGCGGCAAGAGCTACACTCGCAAAGCCGTGCTGATGAAATAACAATAAACAAACGATCCTCTGATCCTACAGGACCCGGCTGCAAACCGGGTCCTTTTTTGCTATTGGAACAGATTCTATGAGAGGTGGAAAGGTATCCCAAAACAAGTCCACCAGGCTATATACTGTGTCATCCCGGGCTGTCGGGGTCCTCGCCAAAGCGCGCAGCGGTTTGGTGGGGTGACTTGACCCGGGATCCAGTCTTTTAATATCATCCACAAATTACACAAATTACACAGATTAAAAGAGAATGAAAGTGTAAACACCCGACCCGGAAACAACCACCACCCAGACTACACACTGTGTCATCACAGCCTACCGGGGTCCTCGCCGGATCGGTAACGATCCGGTGGGGTGGTTTGAGCCGGGATCCAGTCTTTTGAAAACAACCAGCCAGCCCCGAAACAAAACAACACCAAACAATAATCCGCGCCAATCTGCGTCTTTTCTATTATCCGCGTATATCCGCGTGAACCGCTTGACCCGTGATCCAATCTTTTGAATCGTTTGAAGTCCGAGCCGGCTTTGTAATTGGATGTAGTTGTGAAGCTTACATTGCCGGCTTGAACTCCAAACTCGGCCAGCACGGAGTTCAAAGAGCCTTTCCCTGCTGCAAATATCCATCAGACGCCTGGGCTCTTTGGACTTCGTGCGTAAGAAAGAACCCAAATCCAAAGCTACTGCCCCTAATCCCGCTGGGACTTCGTGCGGAAGAATGCTGCGTCCGACGAACTGTAACAACAATCTAACTAACATCCTTACTAATCTTTCCTAGTTA
>DFUX01000022.1 GCA_002379855.1 Cloacimonetes bacterium UBA4175
CCTCGCGCGCGCGAGGGCAAACAGTGGCGTCTCTCTCCGGAATGCAAAATCCGCTGAACGTGTTTCCTATCCCGGTCAATACACATATCATTCACAGATATAAGCTGTTAAGCGCGGTCTGCCAGGGATGAATGTTGCTCACGCAAAATAATTGTTGTTTTGGAAGCATAAATGCTTAATATATCTTTCTAATCTAAAATACTATCATGCGGAGAGACCACATGAACACAGAGAAACTCTCAAACCTGGCCATGAACGACAACGGGTTCATCTTTGACCCGGAATCCGGCTACAGCTATACAGCCAACGAGACAGGCATGTTTATCCTGAAACGCATGGCGGAAGGGATGCAGCGGCAGGATATCTTCAAGGAACTCAGCGAAGTCTATGATGTGTCCGAAGACAACTTTAACAGCGACTTCGACCATTATATGCTGATGCTGGAAGCATTGGACATGATCAAGCTTTGAGGAGGGCGCCCTTGAATCCTGACCTGAGCAAACTCGATATCACCATAGCCGTCACCGGACTCAAAACCGGGGACAATCCCCAGCCCGGAGTGCCTGTCATCCGCAGCATCCGCGCGGCGGGATTCACCTGCCGGATAGTGGGTCTGGTATATGACTCCATGGAAAGCGGCATCTATCTGGAAGGCCTGGTGGATCAGGTCTATCAGATGCCTTATCCCTCGGCTGGCGCGGACGCCTTCCTGACCAGGCTGGACCATATCCTGGAGCAGACGCCGCTGGATGTGATCATCCCCACCCTGGACGCCGAGGTGATCCTCTATATCCGCCTGGCTGACGAACTCAAGCGGCGCGGGATCAACACCTTTTTGCCCACTGAAGAGTGCTTCCTGCTGCGCGACAAGACCAAGCTGGCAAATTTCTTCCCGCCCCAGGGGGTGCAGGTGCCCAAAACGGTCTTGCTGACCAGCATTTCACAGCTTAGCGGGCTGCAGGACGAGATTGCCTATCCCCTGATCATCAAAGGCAGATACTACGAGGCTTACAAGGCCTCAAACTGGGAAGAGGCGGTCAAGCACTTCCATTCCATCCAGCAACGCTGGGGTCTCCCCCTGCTGGCGCAAAAGATAGTGCCCGGAGACGAGTATAACATCGTCATCGTGGGCGACGGCGACGGAGGGATCATCGGCATGGTGCCTCAAAAGAAACTGGTGATCACGGACAAGGGCAAAGGCTTTGGCGGCGTGGTGGTGAAAAGCCCCAGCCTGGAAGAATTCGCCCGCAAGATCATCTCCATCCTGAAATGGCGCGGGCCTTGCGAACTGGAAATCATGCGCGGTTTAGACGGAACCCATTACCTGATCGAGATCAACCCCCGCTTTCCCGCTTGGGTGCGCCTCGCGGAAGGCAGTGGGCAAAACCAGCCCGCGGCCGTGGTGCTCAAAGCTTTGGGCAAGGAAGTGGAGGAGCTTCCCGCTTGCAAGACCGGGACAATGTTTGTGCGCCACGCGGAAGACATCATCGCGGATATCTCCGTGATGGGCGAAGTTTCCGCCAAAAGTGAACTAATCAGAAGGTGAGGAAATGAAAAAAACCTATATAGCCCCCAATATCGAACGGAACTCCGCCGGAAACATGAACAAATACGGCGCCAAGAGCGTGGTGAAATACCAGGACAAGATCGACGGCATCCCCATCAAAGAGATCGTGGAACAGTTCGGCTCGCCGGTGCTGGTGCTTTCTGAAAGCCAGATACGCCGCCGCTACCGCCGCCTGACGGACGCCATGCAGATGCACTATCCCAAGGTGAAAATGGCGTGGAGCTACAAGACCAACTACCTGGGCGCCATCTGCAATATCTTCCATCAGGAAGGCTCCTGCGCGGAAGTGGTTTCCGGAATGGAATATGCCATGGCGCGCAGATTGGGCATACCCGGCAAGGAGATCATCTTCAATGGCCCGGGCAAGAAGAGGGATGAACTGGAGCTTGCCATCCGGGAAGGAGCCAGGATCCATATCGACCATCTGGACGAACTGTATCTGATCGAGAAACTGGCGCGGGAACTGGATTTGGTGCCCCAGGTGGCGATCCGGGTCAACATGGATACCGGCATCTATCCCCAGTGGGACCGCTTTGGCTTCAACTATGAGAACGGGGAGGCCTACCGCGCGATCAGCCGGATCGCGTCCGGAAAAGCCATGCAAATCGTGGGGTTGCATGCCCATATCGGCACCTTCATTCTGGACGCCCAGGCTTACTACTATGAAGCGAAAGCCTTGCTGGAACTGGGCCAAAGGATCAAGGACGAACTTGATATCACGGTGGAATACATTGACATGGGCGGCGGCTTCGCCTCGCAAAACACCCTCCTGGGCTCCTACGCTCCCGGCGAATTCATCTCGCCTACTTTCGACCAGTATGCCGAGGCCATCGGCGCCGCGTTCAACGAATCGCACTTTGTGAGCCAAAACCTGCCCACGCTGATTCTGGAGACCGGCAGGGCCCTCATCGATGAAGCAGGCTACCTGATCGCCAGCGTGGTAGGCAAGAAAAACCTGCCCTCCGGCGAACGCGCGGTGGTTTTGGACGCGGGGGTGAACACCACCATCACAGCCTGGTGGTACAAGCTCAAAGTCATTCCCACCCGTCCTTTCCCGGGAGCCTATCAGAACACAATCTTCTACGGGCCGCTGTGCATGAATATTGACATCCTGCGTAGCGCGCTGCCCTTCCCCGACCTCCACACCCGCGAACAGGTGCTGATCACGCCCACCGGGGCATATAACAACACCCAGTGGATGCAGTTCATAGAATACCGCCCGCCCGTAGTGCTGATCTCGGAAACAGGCAGGCTGGACTTGCTCCGCCCGCGGGAGGAACTCAACGACGTGATTGGCCGCGAGCTGATCCCGGAGCATCTTAAGAGCCAGTGATCAGGCACAACGGCGTTTCCGGGCTGCTCAAACTGGCCAGGTCAATACCCCACGCCTACGCCACGGCGATGTTTTCGGACAACCTGTGGGTGGGGCTGGCCATGCTGCTGCTCACCCTGATCTCGCCCATCGTGGGAGGGGCGGGGCTGCTGGGGCTGCTGGCGGGTCTGCTTTCAGCCAGGATTCTGGGCTTTGAGGGATGGGACTCCTCCAGCGGGATCATGTCTTTCAACAGCCTGCTGATCGGGCTGGCGGTAGGTTATTACTATCCCTATGCCGGAGTGCTGTCAAGCCCCCTGAGCTTCGTGGCGCTGATAATTCTCGCCGCGGTTGGCACCCAACTGCTCTATGCAGGGGTAAACTACCTGACCCAGAGCTGGTTCAGGATGCCCTCCATGAGCCTGGCTTTCTCCCTGGGGGCGACCCTGCTCTGGTATTATCTGGTGCGCAGTGGCAACTTTACCGGCACGGGCTTTGAAAAGCCCCTGCTTTTTAAGCTGCAGATTGATCTGCCCTGGTTTTGGAAGGATTTCTTCCTCTCCATGGCGAGCATTGTCTTTGTTCCGGATGTCTTTGTCGGCATCCTGATGACCGTGGTGGTGCTGTTTATCTCCCGCATCGGGCTGATGCTGGCTCTGCTTGGCTGGTCCATCTGTTTTGCCCTCTTGCAGGTCAGCGCCATGGGCAGCACCTACGGAATGTTTTTCCCCGGCTTCAATCTGATCCTGATCAGCATCGGCATCGGCTCCATCTACCTGATCCCTGGCAAGACCTCCTACCTGCTGGCAGCCCTGGGCACGGTGATCGGCTTTGTGTTTGCCTACGCGCTCTCGGGACGCTACTACTATCCGGATGTGATGCCCGCCCGCCCCGGCGTGCTCTATGTGCCGATGTTCGCCTTCCCCATGAATGTGGTCGTCATCTCCCTCATCTATTCCCTGCGGCTGCGCCTGCGCCAAAGGTCGGCTGTGATCAACGACTATGGCATCCTGCACCCGGAAAAGGCTTTGGAGGCTTACATCTCCAGATACCAGCGTTTTTCCAGCGCCGGAGTGCCTCAGATCCACCTGCCGGTGAATGGGGAATGGAAGATCACCCAATCCCACAACGGCCCCCATACCCACAAGCTGGACTGGGCCTATGCCTGGGATCTGGAGATCGAGGACAGGTTCGGCAAGAAGTATCTGGAAAACGAAAACGACCTCAAGGACTACTACTGCTTCGGCAAGCCGGTGCTCGCGTCTGCCGCGGGCTATGTGGCCAAAGTAGTCAACTCCATACCTGACAATCCCATCGGAAGCATCAATACCAAGGACAACTGGGGCAACTATGTCACCATCTCCCACGGCTATGGTTTCTTCACGCTTTACGCGCATCTGCGGGAAGGATCGGTGAAGCTGGCGGAAGGCGACTATGTGAAGCTTGGCGAAAAGATCGGCATGGTCGGCAATTCCGGACGCTCCCCCGTGCCACATCTGCACTTTCAAGCCCAGAGCGCGGTGGATGCCGGTTCCCACACCGTTTTCAGCCACATTGTAAACTACAAGAGGCAGACCGGGGACGGCAGCTTTGAGCTTTGCAGCAGCGGAGTCCCCCGCGAGGGAGAACTGGTTTCCCCCCTGGTGCCGGAAAAAGACCTGGCCCCCATCCTGCAGTTTGGATATGGCCAGAAACAACGTTTTGCCGTGCAAACGCCCCGCGGGGAATGGCAGGAAACCTGGCAGGTCGATCTGGATCTGGCGGGCAACCATTCCCTGGTGAGTGATAATGGCAGCAGGCTGGAATTTTCTGTGTATCACGGCATCTACAACAGCCTAAAGCTCTCCCACAGGCGCAAAACCGCTTTGGCCGCCTTTGCCCTGGTGGCCTCACGCCTGCCCTGGAGCGAAAGCGGCAGGCTGACCTGGAAAGACGAGCCCAGCCTGTCGGTGCTGATGGGGCCATTCTGGAAAAACGTCACCCTCTTTCTGATCCCCTTTTTCCAGCCCATCCGCGTTAGCGCCAGGGCGGAACTGCAGCAACATGACCAGAAGATCAAGGTGGAAAGCGTCACCTCCCTCAGCGTTCTGGGCATGGTGGTCAATAAACTGGAGGGAAGCCTTACCCTCAGCCGCCGGGAAGGGATTATCGATTTCTGCCTGCGGCAAAACTCACAGATCCTGCTCAGCGCTCAACGCGTGGCGCTGGAAGAAATAGAGGTACTACTATGAACTTTCGGATACTTATCCTGGCTCTCGCCCTCATCCTTACCCTGCCCCTGCTGGCTCAGACGAGGGATATCGCGCAGTCTTACGCCCTGGAATCCCAGGCTGACTTTACTGGTTCGCTGGAAATCATGCGCGAGCTCTCGGCCGCTGACCCCCAGGAACCCTTTTACCAGGTGAGGATCGCCTGGCTGGAATACCTGCTGGGACGTTATGAAAGATCGATCTCCAGCTATCGCATGGCGATCGGCATGAAGGACAATCTGGACGCCCGGGTGGGCGTCATCAACTGCCACCTTGCCCTGGGAGACTACCGTCTTGCCCTTTCCGCCACGGACAGCCTGCTCGTGGAGCACCGCCAGAACCCCCAGTTGCTTGCCAAGGCGGCTTATGCAGCCTACCTGCTCAAAGAGCACTCCCTGGCCGCGGACTACTACATCCGCCTCATCCAGGTCTATCCCTGGGACATGGAAAGCAGGGGATATCTGGTGAACAACCTCTATCTGGCTGGCAGGGTCGATGAAGCCCGGGCGGAATACCGGCTGCTCAAAAAATACTATCCCCTGTCCGGGATCGTGGCCCAATACAAGGGTGTTCTGGAATAAGCCTTGAAACCAGCCGTCCTGGTCTTGCTTCTGCTCTGCCTGTCTCTCGCCGTCGCGGCTGAGGAAACGGACTACCGCAAGCTGCTGGAGGACGCGAGGCTGCGTCTGGCCTACAATCCCCTCGATAACGAAGCGCAGTTGGAGCTTGCCTACTATCACATGATGCTGGGCGAGGCGGATGAAGCGCTGGTGCAATACAGGAAACTGCAGCAGCGGGAGCCTCTCCTTTCCGCCCCGGCCATTGGCATCCTCTGGGCACTTAATAGCAAACGAGACTGGAAGCAAAGCCAGCAGTTGGGGCGGGAATTCCTCGCCAGCTTTCCCGGGGAAGGACTGATCCACTACTATCTGGCGGCAGCCCAAGCTTATGACAGGAAGCCCCATCTGGCAAGGGCGGGTTATCTGAAAGCCATAACCCTGCTGGAGGAACCCTCGCTGCGGGCTTTACCGGAAGAGGGCGCAGGCTGGGCTTATCTGGCCCTGGACGACTATCCTGCCGCAGCGCGTCACTTTGCCCATCTGGAACAACTTATTACACCCTCACCCGGTAAGCTGGCTGGCAAACTGAGTGCCGGTTTCGCCGCCAAGGGTGCTTCGGCGCGTTTCCTGAACCTGGGCGGCACCCTATCCCGCCGTTCCTGGCAGGTAAACCTGGCCGCGGAGGAGATGTTGTGGGAAGGAAAGCACTTCCGCTGGCAGCTTCAGGCGGCAGCCCGCAAACAACTTCCCCATACAGACCTGAACCTTGGCCTGCAATACCTGGACGGCAAGGATGAGCGTCTCTATCCAGGCAAGTCTGCCTCCCTTTCCCTCAGCCCCAGGATCTACGCGCGGACCCTGGCTATCCGTCCCCGCCTCGCGCAGCACCTTGCCAGTTGGAAACGCCATAACAACTATCAGACCGACCTGGGCGTCAAGCTGGCCTATCCACCCCTCTCCCTGAACTACACAGCCTCCCGGGTCTATCAGGACAGCGAAGCCCCTGGCTCGGACTTCGCGCATTGGGTGCACAGCGCAAGCGCTTCCCTGCGCGTCTGGCGCGACTATTGGCTGGGAGCCCACGCCGGTTTCGGGAATCTGGCCTTTTTCGCGACCTCAGCCGGAAGCTACATAGACGATTTTGAACCAGGCACAGCCTACTATGGCCTTTCCCTGGATGCCCCGCTGCCAGGCGGATTGCTGCTACACCTCTATCAACAATTGGGAATCAAAGACCATGACCCCGTATCGTTCACTTCGCTGGGCCTCAGCGCTGCTCTCTAAACTCATCCTCCTCCTGCTGTTTCTGTCGATCCTGGCAGCCTGCAACCTGCGAGAAAACCCGCTGCTGCCGCCAAACCTCGATCCCAAGGAATACATCACGGAAAACACCATCAAGGTCTATTACGACCACCTGATCAAGTCTTCCAATGACGACAGCTACCTCTACATCCCCAAGGAAAGCATTGTTGAGGATGGCCTCTGGTATGGAGACCGGGTGACCCTGACCCGGGTAAAAGCCCTGGCAAACAGGGACAGCCTGGCCTTCCCCATCCGCAGCAAGGCTTACACGGACAGTTACCGGATATCTGTCCTGCGCTCCGGCCAGGAAGTGATCATCGACTCCCTGCGTGCTTTTGCCACTCTTTACACCGACCTCAAGCCTGATGCCGAGCTTTCCTCGCTGCGGCTGGTGCAGAGCGCGTGGACGCTGGGCGCGGAACGCACAGAAATCTATCCCTACGGCGCCGGACGTTGCTGGTTTGACCTCGATGGCAGCGGAGATCACGCCCTGATCGATTTTAAGGAATCCACCGAGCTGCGTCTGCCCGCCACCTCCAAAGCCCTGCAAGCCCTGCTGGTCACCTCCGCCGATTCCCTGCGCTTGTGGTTTCCCGCTGGATCCCTGGCGTCCGAACTCACTTTTAAGCTGGAGGAAAGCCTTTCCTCCGCCGAGATAGGCGCCGTGCAAAATCTCTTCCCCGGCTTCGCGCTGGACACCCCTATCCTCAATCTGGAGGGAGATTTAGGCTCCGCCCAAGTGCCAATCGTTTACTATCGCATGCCCCAACCCCGCGCGCCGCAAAAGCAGTGGACCCGCCTGCACGGCGGCGAGGTGCATGGCTGGCAGCAGGGTGAAAACACCTGGCTCTGGAGGGATGGCGAACTGGTCAGCTTCATGAACGGCCCCGGCAAGTTCTTCCTGCTCTCGCCCCTGGAAGCCCAAAACCAGATCGACCTGCCCTTGGATGGCTCGCTTTCCCGGCTGTATCTGCAGGATATCTGGCTGGACCTGCGCGACCTGAACCTGCCCGGAGTCAAGCTGCGCCTTGATCTGCAGCCCGATGCCCAAACCCTGTTGGCAAACTATTTCCAGGGCAGCCCCTTCAAGCTTTCCGCAGACCGCCAGATCTTCGGAATCAACTTCACACAGGGAGGATCGGCGCTGGAGTCCCTGCCTTCGGATGCCTGGATCGAATTCGGTTTCCGCTCTGAACTGCAAGACCTGGCTGCCGCGAAGCTGTTCCGGGCCTTCAGATCGGCGGCCGCCGACAAGATCAGTTTCAAGACCCTGGCCGACAGCTACGACGCCGGGCATTACAGCAGCGGGGATGGCTTTGTCTATAGCGGAGTCAATTCAAGCGGCATCTATATCTTTGGCAGAGCCGCGGAGGAAACAGGCCGCCTGCGCGTCCCCTGCCTGAAACCCCAACTTCAGTTGCAGACCACCCGCACCTTCGTGAGCTGGAACGACCCCCAGGCTCCCTGCAGCAGCCTGGAACTGGAATACTCCGCCAGCGCGGACGCCAGCCATCCCTGGCTCTCAGGCTCGCCCTATCAGCTAAACTCCGGCAATGCGCTGATGCGCATCTCCGCCCTCAACCGTGGCCGCAGAGGAGCCGAACTGCCTGCCAATCTCTTTATATCGACAGCTTACAGCAAGCCGCTGTCCAGTGTGGTGAATATCTGGCCTGCGGCAGACCGCCCTCAGTTCTACCGCTACAAACCTGCCGCAAGTTTCCAGCACAACAGCTTTGTGCAAAGCGGAGGCAGGCTGCAAATCTCCCCCGCTTGCGCGGGTTACCTGCTGGACGGAGCGCAACTTAGCTCTCCCGCCCCGGACAAAAACCTGGCCGTGTTCAACCGTATGGTCTTTGACGACTACGACTGGGAAGCCTGGCTGGATTCCGGCCTCGACGTGCAGCCCGGCACCATCCTGAAGGTCAGCCCGAAAGACGCTCTCAGCGACAACCACGGGGTCTTTGCCTACCAATACTCCCTCAGCCCGCTGGCAAGGGTTTACAGCTTCCAGGCTCTGGGTGATCCCGCGTTCTATTCCAAATTCCAGCCCCTGATCCGCCTCCGCCAGGCTTCACGCTCCCAGAATCTGCTGTTTTCGGTCTCGGATGGCGATTTTTACCGCGTCTATTCCTACGCGCAGAGCGACGAACTGGATGGCTGGCATTTTATCCTGGCGGACGGGCATGCCTCCTTCTACCTGCTCTATGACGCCGAATACGCGGTCGTGCAAGACCTCGCCCCCCACACCGAAACCCAGGCCCCGCTCACCGACCTCAGCCGTGACCTCATCGCCTCGCTCTATCAAGCCCAGGTGACCATGCCCGCGGACTTTCTGGGCAGCCTGCTGCCCCTGGGCTCGCGCGTCGATCTCGCGCTTGTTTCCGATCCGCCCGCGCAAAACACCCTTTCCGCCTACCGGGTGCTCTTCCGGGACCCCCAACAGCAGCTTATCTCCACCAGTTTTTACTCCGATCCCGCCGCCACCCGCTGGCCCTATCTCTACATCCCTGTTCCGGACTACACGCCGGGACAGCAGATTCGCCTCTATTTCCGCGATCTGAACGGCAACACCAGCGAGTTCAGCAAGGTGCAGGCCTTTTCCGAGGTTCCCGATTACGAGTATCTGATGGCGGGCAACTGCGCCGTATGCTTCATCGACAAACCCGGACTGTTCTACATTACCGGTGCCGCCGGCAAACGCGGATACTGACATGAGGCCGGCAATCCCGCGCCTGGCGGACAGCTCTTCAAGGCTGGGAATATCCCCGCCCAATCCATAATCGCTACAGGAGAAAGACTGACATGCCCGAACTACCAGAAGTGCAGACCGTTTTGGATGGCGTGACCGAGTATCTCAAAGACAAAGAGATTCGTGGGCTCGACTGCTTTTATCCGGGAACCGTGGTGAAGGATCCCGAACTGGCCAAAAATCCCTTTCCAGCCAGGCTCAACGGCCACGAACGCCGGGGCAAGTATATGATCCTGCATCTCAGCGGAGAAACCAGCCTGATCATCCACCTGCGCATGACCGGCAAGCTGGTGCAGGGCGAAGCCATGCCGGGCAAATCGCCCCACGAACGCGCCTGTTTTCTGCTCTCAGGCGGGAAAAAGCTGCACTTCATCGACATCCGCACCTTCGGCAAAATCGTGCTCTGCAAAACGGCCAACCTTGGCAAGTTCATGCCTGATCTGGGCATCGAACCGCTCTCTGCCGGGTTCACCGGAGAATATCTGGCCAGGCTCTTTGCCCACCGCAAAACCCCGGTCAAAAACATCCTCATGGATCAAAGCAAGATCGCCGGGCTTGGCAACATCTATGCCACCGAAATCCTCTACCGCAGCAGGATTCACCCCGAAACCCCCGCCGGAGAAATCTCCCTGCCCCGCCTGAGCAAACTGGCGGCGGAAACCAAAGCCGTGCTCAAACAAGCCATCGCCATGAACGGCACCTCCATCTCGGACTTTCGCCGCGTGGATGACAAAAGCGGCGGCTTCCAGAACTTCCTGCAAATCTACCAGAAAGACACCTGCCCCAAGGGGCACGAGGTGAAAAAGATCAAGCAGGGCGGCCGCGGCACTTTCTTTTGCCCTGTCTGCCAGAAATAGGCTGACTTGGGAGCGGGATTGTCAGCGGATTTCCTTTCATTCCAGAGAAATTACCAGCAATAATCCGCATAATCCGTCATACCGCCCTCCCTTGATACTACTGGATTTTGGGGTATCATCCTTAGGTATGTGGTTGCGAAGTTAAGGATGACCCCAGGTAAACCCCAGGAAATCTATCGGATGCAAAGGGGAGCCTTAGCCGCGGGGAAGCTCGACCCTCAAGCTCAGATAGGGCAGCACGCCGGTGTCTTCCAGCATTGAAAGCCAGCGTGCATAAGCTGCCTGGGAAGCTACGGAGCGCAGTTTTTGCAGCTCGTCGCGGCAACGGCGGCGGCTCAGGGTGGCGCAAAGAGGAGCGTTGGCCTCGATGGCGGAGAGGGTGCCGGCTTCGATCTCCAGATCAAGCAGCACGGCAAAACGCAGGGCACGCAGGATACGCAAAGGGTCTTCGAGCATGGACTTTTGCGGGTCTTGCACGCAGCGCAGGATCTTTTGCCGCAGGTCGTCAAGCCCCCGGCCACAGGGGTCAATCACCCCGCCTTCCATGATCTCCAGATAGAGTGCGTTGATGGTAAAATCCCTGCGCCGGCAATCCTTTTCCAGCGGCGCGAACCTCACCCGGGGATGCCGGCTGCCTGTGCAATAGGCCTCGCTGCGGGTCATCACGTAATCCAGGCGCAATTCGCCAAACCTGGCGCTGGCAGTGCCAAAGCCTTGTTCCAGATCGGGTTCCGAGGTGGGCAAGCGATCGCGCAGCAACTTAGCCAGGCGCAGCCCTCCCTCCGGAAGCTCCACAACCAGATCGGCGTCCAGCAGGCGTTGCTGGCCCCCCAACAGTTCGTCACGCACACAGCCTCCGGCAAACCAGGTCCGCCCGGCAAACTCAGTGCCGCGGATGCATTCCGCCAGGCGCAGGCGCAGTTCTTCCAGAGTCAAAGCAGTTCTCCGATCACCGAGTTTGAAACAAAGAGCGCTTTCTGGCTCAGGCGGAGGGTGTTTTGCTCCAGTTCCAGCAGCCCAAGCTCCCCGAGTTTGCGCAGTTGCCCGGCTTTTTCCGTGGCCAGGTCTCTGCCAAAGCGGGCCTGGTAATCCGTCAGATCGATTCCCTTCATCAGGCGCAAACCCATCATCAGATAGTCCGCCGCCGTCCTTTCCGTGCCGCATTCTTCGGCATCCGGCAGGATTCTTTCCGCTTCAATATTGGCGTGGTATGCCTGCAGGTCGGCGGGATTGGTGTAGCGCCAGGGTGGCAGCCAGCCGGAAGCGGAGGCACCCAGTGCCAGCCAGGGCTCGCTTTGCCAATAGGCAAGATTGTGATGGGAAGCTTTGCCCGGCAGGCAGAAGTTTGAGATTTCATACTGCTGGAAGCCCTGCTCCAAGGCCGTCTCGCACAGAGCCGCGTATTCATCCGCCGCCAGGTCGTCCGGAGGCAAGGGAGCCGAGTCGCCCGCCGCGATCCCGGCCGCCAGGGGGGAGCCTTCATCCAGGCTGAGCAGATAGCAGGAAAGGTGCTCGGGGGCAAGCCGGGCGAAGCGTTCCACCTCTTGGGAAACGCTTCCGGGAGAGGAACCGGGAAGGCCGTAGATGAGATCGAGAGAGATGTTGTGGTAGCCAAGTTCGCGGCAGAGCGCGAGCTTGCCCGGGATTTGCGCGGCGCGGTGCCTGCGTCCCAGATACTCCAAGTTGCTGTCGTCCAGGCTCTGCACGCCGATGGAAAGGCGGTTGACCGGGGTGGCGCGCAGGGCTTGCAAAAAACGCGGGGTGATCTGCAGAGGGTTGACCTCCAGGGTAACTTCCGCGTCCGGCATCAGGTCAAAACAGGAGCAGATAGCCTGCAACTGCCCGGCATCCAGCAGTGAGGGGGTTCCTCCGCCAAAATAGAGGGTTTTCGCGCTGATCCTGCCACCCAGGCGCCGCCGGAAAAGCCCGATCTCCTGCAGCAGGCAGTCCAGATAGCCCGCCAGGGCGCCGGCACTGAACGGCAGGCTGAAAAAGCTGCAATAGCCGCAGCGGGAGAGGCAGAAAGGGATGTGGACGTAAACCGCTAACGGGCCAGACGGAAGATCCTGTCCCATCTTGTGTGGGGGGTGTCGAACAGCTTGTTGTATTCGATCCCTTTGGAATAGAAGATCAGCCAGGGCGTGCCGGTGATGTCCGAGCGGTCAAGGAAGCCCCAGTAGCGGCTGTCCTCGCTCACGTCGCGGTTGTCGCCCAGCACAAAGTATTTGCCTTCCGGCACCCTGATGGGGCCAAACCAGTCGCGGTTGAAGATTCTGTTGGCCTGCGTCCCGCTGCTGTCCGCCACCTCCACTCGATAGGGTTCATACCAGTCGCTGCGGGAAATGGCGTAGTCATCCTGCCCGTAGGCAAAACGGTGCGGGATGATCTGCACCGGGGACTGGGGCGGCGAGGGCATGGGAATGTCGTAACATTCATAGCCCCGTTCGAAGCGCTTGCCGTTGATATAGACGATCTTGTCACGCAGTTCCACGATGTCCCCCGGCATGCCGATCACCCTTTTGACCACATTCTTGCGGGCGTAATAGCTGATGTGCATGAAGGTCAGGGGGAACTTGCTGAAGGCCGCGCTTTTATTGATGTAGATGGGATGGAAGACTTTGATGAAGTTATCCTTGCTGTCCGGGTGTTCGGGAGTGCCCTCTTCCAGCTTGGGAAAGCGGAAGGTGACGATGTCCTCGCGTTTGGGGTCGGTGAAGTAATATTTGAGCTTGTTGGCGACCAGGTAGTCTCCGGTGAGCAGGGTCTTTTCCATCGAGGGAGAGGGAATCATGAAGTTCTGGAAGGTGTAGTTGCGGATGATCATCGCCACCACAAAGGCGAAGAGGATGGCCTCGATCCAATCCTGCAGCCAGGGTTTGCGCCTGCGGAACTTCCTGCCCTCGGGGATGGGCGTGATGGTGTAGTCAGGTCTGACGCTTTCTATTTTTTTACGCAGGTTGCGGATGATCGCTTTATCTTTCATTGGCTGCTGATCCTTGCATAGTTAATGATAGGGCATAATCCTGTAAATGGCGCTTTTGTCAAGCAGGAAATTCCCCGATCCCGGGCCGGGTGTTCCGAAGCATATAACAGATCCACTTCCGAAGCGATCCGTTGGAATAGAACCCTGATCCCCGGGCGCTTTTGCTTTGGTTCCTACTTCGCTTACTCTCCTAATAGGCCAGCATCAGCAGGGCTTCGATATCCGCCGCGCCAAACTGGTGGATTTTGCCGATGGTGCCGGATTGCAGGATGATATCGCGCAGCGTGGCAAGGTCTTGTTCCTTGATACCCAAGTCACGCAGCGAAGTGGATGAACCCCAGGATTCGATCTTTTCGCGAAAGCGGCGCAAGGCGTAGGGAACGCTGTCCTCTCCCCAGACATTCCTGGCCCAGCCTGTGAAGCGATCCGGATATTTTTCGCTTACATACTCGATCCAGGCCGGGAAGATCACCCCCAGCCCCTCGCCGTGGGCAATGCTGGGATAGAGCGCGGAAAAGGCGTGCTCGATGGTGTGGCAGCCCCAGTCACCGCCTTTGAGGCCAGCTCCGCTGATCCCGTTGAGGGCCAAAGTGGCGCTCCAGGCAAGGTTACCTCGGGCCGTAAGGTCAGAAGCGTTGCCTTTCAGGCGGTCAGTCATCTCCGTGATTGTGTGGAGCAGGCCGCTGTTGATGGCCAGGGTGGCGATCGCGTTGTCGTCCATGAAATAGTATTCCAGGATGTGCGCGGTGGCATCCAGGGCTCCGTTGACCGTCTGTTTGAAAGGCAGGCTGCTTTGCACGGAGGGGTCGATGATGGTTGCCCTGGGATAGAGCAGCGTGGAGCCTATGCTCCACTTTTTCTTTTCTTCGCTGTTTGTGATGACCGCGTTGCCGTTCATCTCGCTGCCGGTGGCGGAGATGGTGAGCACGGTGAAAACGGGCAGCGCCTGCTGAATCCGCTCAGCGCCCGTGAAAGCATTCCAGACATCCTGCAGATGGAAGCCCGCCGCTACCGCTTTGGCGCTGTCGATCACAGAACCGCCGCCCACCGCGAGAACCGCGTCCACCCCTTCCCGGCGGGCAACCTGGATCATTTCACGCACTTTTGCCAGAGTGGGATTGGACTGCACGCCCCAGGCCTCGATCCAGTCAATATGGCTGCTTTTCAGGCTTTCCACCACCTGGCTGTAAACGCTGTTTGCACGGATGGAACCCCCGCCAGCCACCAGCAGGCATTTCTTCACTCCGGCGGCGCTCATTTCTGGGCCAATGTTTTTTATCATCCCGGTTCCAAAATGGATCCGTGTGGGATTGTAAAAACGAAAAGTATCCATTTCTGCTCCTTGTCTTTTCAGGTATCGAAGAATGTATATTAGACAAATTAACCCAAAGCACCGACGAAGCAAGCATGAAAGGCAGATCCGGCTGAGTTTTGCCGCTACCTTGTGGCTCCCGCGCAACAAGGGCTGGAAACGCGGCTCTGGCAGGAGGGCAAACAAAAGGCGGGATCGCTCCCGCCTGTGTTTGGCATGTATTATCAGGCTTTTCAGCCAAGCTGTTTGATCACGGCTTTGCCGGGGTAAACGGCGGACACTCCCAATTCTTCCTCGATGCGCAGAAGTTGGTTGTATTTGTCCACCCTTTCGCTGCGGGAGATAGAGCCGGTCTTGATCTGGCCGGTATTGAGAGCCACTGCCAAATCGGCGATGAAGGTGTCTCCGGTTTCGCCGCTGCGGTGCGAGACAACGCAGGTCCAACCGGCTTTATGTGCCATATTGATGGCCTCGATGGTCTCGGAGACGGTTCCGATCTGGTTGAGTTTGATCAGAACGCTGTTGGCGGCCTTTTCCGCGATGCCGCGCTTGATGAACTGGGGATTGGTGACCAGGAGGTCGTCGCCCACGATCTGGATCTTGTTACCCAGTCTGGCGTTGAGCTGCTTCCAGCCATCCCAGTCGTTTTCTGCCAGGCCGTCTTCCAGGGAGACGATGGGATACTTTTCCGCGATCATCTCATAATAGGCGATCATCGCGTCGCTGTTCATCTCTTTTCCTTCAAAGACGTATTTGCCGTCTTTCCAGAAGCTGGAGGCCGCGGCGTCAAGGGCGATATAGATGTCCTGCCCGGGTTTGTATCCGGCGGCGGTGATGGCTTCCACGATCACTTCCAGAGCCGCTTCGTTGGAATCCAGATTCGGCGCGAAACCGCCTTCGTCACCCACGCCTGTGGCCAGACCGCGTTTGATGAGGATGGCTCTGAGGGCATGGAAGGTCTCGGCATTCATGCGGATAGCTTCCCTGAAGCTGTTGGCGCCGAGGGGCATGATCATGAATTCCTGGATGTCCACGTTGTTGTCGGCATGCGCTCCGCCATTGATGATGTTGCTCATCGGGACGGGCAGGGTGCAGGCGTTCACGCCCCCAAGATAGCGGTAGAGGGGGAGGTCAAGCTCGATGGCGCTGGCGCGGGCGGCGGCCATGGAAACGGCGAGGATGGCGTTCGCTCCCAACTTGGCCTTGTTCGGCGTTCCGTCCAGATCCAGCATGATATGATCAAGATGTGACTGGGCGGTGGATTCCATGCCGATGAGGGCGGGGGCAATCTTATCATTGATGTTTTGCACGGCTTTGAGGGTGCCTTTGCCGCCATAGCGGGATTTGTCCCCATCTCGCAATTCGATCGCTTCCCGTTCTCCGGTTGACGCGCCGCTGGGCACTCCAGCCCGGGTAATCACTCCGCTTTCCAGGTGCAGATCGGCTTCCACGGTGGGATTGCCGCGTGAATCCAGTATTTCTCGTCCGTAAATATGAATGATTGATGACATTATTGCGTTACTCCTTAGTTGTATTCTATTCTTTGAAAATGTTCGCAAGGGTTTTGACTGAGCCGAGCAGAGCCGATGATTCGTAGGGAACCACAACTGTTTTGTCGCCCTGTTTGGTCACTTCCTGAAAGGCCGCCACATATTTGAGGGCTACCAGATACTGCGCGGGATCGGTGCCGGTGCCTTTTACTGCCTCGGCAATCAGCTCGATGGCCTTGCGCTCGGCCTCAGCAACCAGCAGCTTAGCCTGGGCTTCGCCATCGGCGCGGGTGATCTTGGCGGTCTTGTCGCCGTCGGCCACGCGGATCTGATATTCGCGCTCTCCATCCGCCTGCAGGATTTTTGCGCGTTTGTCGCGTTCGGCGCGCATCTCTTTTTCCATCGCGGTGCGGATTTCTTCCGGAGGCAATATCTCCTGCAGTTCCACGCGGTTAACCTTCACACCCCACTTGTCCGTGGCATCATCCAGGATGTCGCGCAGTTTGGCGTTGATGGTGTCGCGGGAGGTGAGGGTGAAATCCAGGGTTAGCTCGCCGATGACGTTACGCAGAGAGGTTTGGGTGAGCTTTTCGATCGCTTCCGGGAGGTTTCCGATCTCATAGACCGCCTTGTAGGGGTCGGTGACCTGAAAGTAGAGCAGGGCGTTGATATTGATGGAAACGTTGTCGCTGGTGATCACGTTCTGGCGCGGGAAGTCGTAAACCGTCTCGCGCATGTCAATGCGGTTTTCCTGGCGCTGGATCACCACCGTGTTGCCACGATAGTCAGCCTTGTTGTAACGCCAGTGGATGGGGCGAATCTTGTCGAATATGGGAACGATGATATGAATGCCGGAATCCAGGGTCTTGTAATACTTACCCAGACGTTCCACGATAACGACTTCAGCCTGGCGCACCACGATTATGCCTCTGGAAATCACAGTGATGGCAAAGATCGCAATGGCGAGTCCGACGATAACTCCTATCGAGACCATAAGTTACTCCTTTTGCGCAAGTTTATTTCAAAAAAACCAGAGCCCGTAGTTCTGACAAGCAAAAAAACTGTTCCCTTGCAAACTGGCTGGATGAACTAACTCCACAACAAGTATGTAAAGAGTTTATCGTTTACCAGACTGTGCCTAAGCATCTGCCTATCTGAAAGATAGATATGCCGGCCGGATAAACAGGCACCTGGCAGGACAGGCTCTTCAGCGGGCACATTTTCTGTGTCGCCCTCGCGCGCGCGAGGGAGCTAAGTCTTTGTCTTCCTGGGGTCATCC
>DFUX01000045.1 GCA_002379855.1 Cloacimonetes bacterium UBA4175
TCAACCTTATAATTTATAAGGATGACCTAAGGATGATGGCTTAACAGCATGTGGCGCCAAAGGATAGGGAAATGGGGTGCGGGTGTGAAACCAGGGTTGGGATACCGGAGATTATCGGATTTGGCTCCGGCATTCCGGTATGTTACCTGGCTTTGCTATTGTCGCGGGTGCATGCTTTCCCTGAGACTTGACGTCTCTTTTCTATTGACAAAATCCGCGTAAGAAATCTTCTTACTTAACAGTATAAAAGTAATAAGAGATAAGCCCTGCATTCCCAAACTGGAGTAGATATGAAGATACTAATCACAGGTGGCGCCGGATTTATCGGCTCGCATCTGGCAGAACGGCTTTTGGCCGATGGACATCAGGTTGCCATCATCGACAACCTTTCCACCGGCAGCCTGGATAATATAGAGAGTTTCAAAGACAATGCCAACTTCCACTATACCATCGGCTCCATCCTCAACCGCGAGCTGCTGGACAAGCTGATGGACGGCGTGGATCAGGTGTATCACCTGGCTGCGGCGGTGGGGGTGAAATACATCATCGAAAATCCGCTGCTTTCGCTCAAAACCAACATCGTAGGCACCGACAACGTTTTGGAACTGGCAAACAAGCACAAGGCCAAGGTGCTGATCACCTCCACCTCGGAGATCTATGGCAAAAGCGACCAAGTGCCCTTCAGGGAAGAAGACGACCGCCTGCTGGGCTCCACCCACATCAGCCGCTGGGGCTATTCCTGCAGCAAGGCCATCGACGAGTTCATGGCCCTGGCCTATTTCCGGGAAAAACGCCTGCCGGTGGTGATTGTGCGCTGTTTCAACACGGTGGGCCCGCGCCAGACAGGCCAGTATGGCATGGTGTTACCCAAGTTCATCAAGGCGGCGTTGCTGGATCAGCCTCTGGTCGTTTATGGCAGCGGCAAGCAAACGCGCTGTTTCGCGGACGTTTCGGATGTTACCGACGCCTTTGTGAAGCTGATGAATACGCCGGAATGTGAAGGCGAAATCTTCAATGTGGGCACCACGGAGTCCATTTCCATCAACGATCTGGCCCAAAATGTCAAAAGCATCTGCCGCAGCAAAAGCCGCATCGATTACATGAGCTACGAAGAAGCTTTTGAAGAGGGGTTTGAGGATATGATGAATCGCAAGCCCTCGCTGGATAAGATTCGCAGATTCATCGGTTACGATCCAAAGTATTCGTTGGATGACATCATCAAGCGTATGATCGAGTATTATGAAAACTAAGCTGCTGATTGCCCTGCTGCTGCTTGGCGTTACCCTGCTGAGCGCTCAATTGGAGATGTTGAATCCCGCTCAGAATTACATTTCGGTGAGCGTGACCGGTTATGTGAAGAACCCCGGCGTCTATAAAATGACACCCATGGACCGCTTGTCGGACGCTTTGGAAAAAGCCAGAAAGCCTCTCACCGAGCAGGTTCTGCCTGTGCAGACAATGGAAGAGCCGAAGATTCCCAGCTCCCGCTTCCCGCTGGAAGCCGGTGAGCCGGAAGAGCCGGATTACGATGCCTTGCAGGGGCTGCGCCGGGTGAAGGTCAGCCGGGGCGGCAGCGATTCGTATTACGACCTGCAAAAGTTCAGACTGACCGGAGACGCCAGCCAGAATCCCCTGCTGCGCGATGGCGACGTGATCACTGTTTCCGCCCAGCAGAGTACAGTGTCGCTCACCGGCATGGTCTATCTGCCCGGGGAATATGAGTTTGTGCCGGGAGACAAGCTGTCGGACATCCTGTCTCTGGCGCAGGGCTTCACCCCGCAGGCCGATCTGGGCAAGATAGTCATCTACCGCTATCGGGACAACCTGGTGGATTTCGACAATCTGGCCATCGATCTGAACAATACCGACGCGTCTCAGGTTGCCCTGCAGGCATTTGACCGGGTGATCGTGCCCCAGGATCTGGAAAAAAGGCGGAGCTGGAAGATCACCGTGGATGGCAATGTGAAGGCTCCGGGGGAATACCTCGTGGGGGAGAGCACCACGCTCTACGACGTCCTGCTGATGTGCGGCGGGCCAAGTTCGCGCGGGGATTTGAGCAGAGCCGTGTATCTGAACGGCAGTTACAGCCTGCGCACCGATCCGGATTTTGAACGCCTTAAAAGCCTCTACTACTCGCAGATGACGGTGATGGAGTACCAATACATGCGCAACCGCCTGCGTCAGGTGCAGGGCAGATACAGCGTGGATGTGGCAAAACTATGGGAAACACGGGGTAAGGAAGGCAATGTAACCCTGCGTGACGGGGACTACCTTTATGTGCCGGAGCTTCTGCAGATGGTGGAGGTGAGCGGCCAGGTGGTGAATCCCGGCCTGGTTCCCTGGGTGCGGGGCAAAGATTACAGCTATTACATTCAACAAGCGGGTGGCTATACAAACAACCGTCGGGTATTTGGCACGAGGATTATCTCCGCGGACAGCGGCAACTGGGTCAAACCTTCCAGGAAACAGGCTCTGGAACCGGGAGACGTTATTTTCGTATCTGAAAAGAACGAACGCCAGTTCTGGACGGATTTGAAGGATACAGTTGCCGTGGCAGCCTCGGTGCTGACCATCTTTGTGAGCGTCCGCGCGATCATAGCAAAATAATTTTAACAAGGAGTTATAGATTATGAAAGTCCCCATGCTGGACTTGAATGTTCAATATGAACCGCTGCTACCGGCAATCCGGCAGGCAATCGAAAAAGTGTTTGCCTCCCATAAATATATCATGGGGCCCCAAGTGAAAGAACTGGAAGAGAAGATGCAGGAGTATCTGGGCGTCAAACACGCCATCGGCTGCGCTTCCGGAACGGACGCCCTGGTGCTGGCCGTGAAGGCCCTGGGCATCGGGGAAGGCGACGAGGTCATCACCACCCCCTTCACCTTCTTTGCCACCGCTTCCTCGATCTGGAGAAACAACGCGCGGCCACGCTTCGTGGATATCGATTCCAGAACCTTCAACCTCGATCCGTCCCTGATAGAGGCGGCAATCACCCCGCGCACCAAAGCCATCATGCCGGTGCATCTTTTCGGGCAATGCTCCGACATGACCGCGATCATGGAGATCGCCCGCAAACACAAGCTGGCGGTGATCGAAGACAACGCGCAGGGCATCGGCTGCATCTGGGACGGCAAAATGAGCTGTTCCTTCGGTGACATCGGCACCCTGTCCTTCTTTCCCAGTAAAAACCTGGGCGCGATGGGCGATGGCGGAATGTGCCTCACCAATTGCGACGATCTGGCCGCCAAGCTGCGCCAACTGAGGGTGCATGGCGAAAACCCCAAATACTATCACAAGTGGGTGGGGCTGAACAGCCGTTTGGACACCCTGCAGGCGGCTATCCTGAGTGTGAAGCTGGATGCCCTGGCAGGCTGGAGCGAAATGCGCCGCGCCAACGCAAATTTCTACAATCAGCATCTGGCTTCCATCCCCCAAATCCGCACGCCCTGGATCGATCCCCGGGCGGTGAGCATCTACAATCAATATACACTGGTCTGCGAAGACCGGGATGGTCTGAAGAAGCACTTGCAGTCCAAAGAGATAGGCTGTGCCATCTACTATCCGCTGCCTCTGCATCTGCAGGAATGCTTCGCCGAACTGGGCTACAAGGCCGGTGACTTGCCGGTGGCGGAGAAAATGTCTGCCAGCGTGCTTTCCATCCCTGTTTACCCGGAGATTTCCGATATTCAGAAACAGTATGTGTGCGATTCAATAGTAGAATATTATAGAGGCTGAGTTATGAAACTGATAGTTTGTATAAAACAAGTCCCCGATACCACGGAGATTAAGATCGACCCCGTCACCAACACCCTGGTGCGGGAAGGTGTGGAAAGCATCCTGAATCCTTTCGATGCCTATGCCATCGAAGAGGCGGTGCGCCTGAAAGAGCAGCACGGCGGCAATATCACCGCCATCTGTATGGGGCCTCCCCAGGCAGAAGCTACGCTGCGCGAGGCGGTGTCTTTGGGAGTGGATGACATCATCCTGCTCTCCGACCGCAAATTTGCCGGAGCGGATACCTGGGCAACCAGCTACACCCTGGCGGCGGCCATCCGCAAGCTGGAAGGCGCTGACCTCATCCTCACGGGGCAGCAAGCCATCGATGGCGATACAGCCCAGGTGGGGCCGGGCATCGCCGCCCATCTGAACATCCCCCAGACCTGCTTTGTGCGCAAGATCGAAGAGGTCAGCTCCTGCAACATCACCCTGCAAAGGCTGATGGAAGATGGCAGCGACCGCATCCGCATCAAGCTTCCTGCCGTGATCTCTGTGGTCAAGGAGATCAACACTCCCCGCCTGCCCTCCCTGCGCGGCAAACGCAACGCCAAGAGCGTGGAACTGAAGGTGTGGAACGCCGACGATCTGGGCCTGGACGAGAAGGATATCGGCCTTAATGGCTCACCCACCCAGGTGCTGAACATCTTTACCCCCAAACACGAGAAAATCACTCAAAAGTTTGAAGGAAATTCCGATGAAGCGGTGGAACTGATCGTGAAGTCTTTGCACGATCTCACCAAGGGAACCTGAAGCGATGCTGAAATACCCGCAGATAAGCCCGGACATCGTGCAGTTCAACCTGTTTGGATTGGATCTGCATATCCGGTGGTATGGCTTCTTTTATGTGCTCAGCTTTATCATAGGATACATATTCTATCGCCGCATGCTAAAGATCAGAGGCCTGCATCTTTCCAAAGAGCATTACGAGGGGCTGATCTTTGCCATCATGCTGGGCGTGGTGCTGGGCGGCAGGCTTGGCTATATCCTGTTTTACAACCTGCCCTACTATCTGCGGTATCCTCTGGAAATCTTCAGCGTTTGGGAAGGGGGAATGTCTTTCCACGGCGGAGCTTTGGGCGTGATCATCGCTGGCTGGGTCTATCTCAGGAAGCATAAACTCAGCTTCTATCCCCTGGCTGACGCCGCCATGCCTTTGGTCGCCATCGGCCTGGGTCTGGGACGCTTGGGCAACTTCATCAACGGCGAATTGTGGGGCAATGTGACCACTGTGCCTTGGGGAATGGTCTTTCCCGGGGCGGGTGATCTGCCCCGGCACCCCACTCAGCTCTATGAGTTCTTCCTTGAGGGGGTGGTGCTGTTCATCGTCACCTATCTGATTCTCAGGCGCTGCAAGAAGGATGGCATGGGCTTTTGGAGCTTCATCGGCCTCTATGGGGTGTTTCGCTTCCTGATCGAGTTTGTGCGCGAACCGGATGATCTGGATGTTTACCGCGAATATGGTTACTTTCTGGGCTTCATGACCATCGGGCAGATACTCAGCCTGCTCATGATCATAGCCGCGGCCATCGGCATCTGGAGCCTCTATCGACAAAAACCGGAGTCTAACGAATGAAAACCAAGTTTCGCTTGATCATATCTCTGCTTTTGGCGGCGCTGCTGCTAACCTCCTGCGCCACTTTCAGGGCTCCCACTCCGCAGGACATCCTGCGGGCGGAACTGCTCAAGTGGAAAAACTTCTCTGCGGAAGGCGTGATGGAGGTCAACTACTCCTTCATCTCTCTGCGCAAGATGTTTTCCGTAAACAAGACGGGCGACGAATTCCGGCTGGATATGCTGGATGGAGGCATCATGGGCATCAATCCCGAGCCGCTGATGAGCCTTTACATGGGGCCTTATCTTTCTTTGAAGATACCGATCTATCCCGATCTGGAGCAGATTGCCGCCAGCCTGGACATCCAGAGCAATCCCCTGGCCTTCCTCAAGGATACCGATGGTATCGTATCCCGCTATGGAAACGAGATCATTGCCAACCACAAGGTTAGCATCGGCGATGCCGACCTGAGCTTCAACGAGCGTTTGCAGCTCACCCGCATCGACATCCGGGACGTGGACAGCAGCCTTGAAGTGGCCTACAGCAAAAAAGGCGATCCGGACATAGTGACTTTTAACCTGGAAAACAAAGCCACCCTGAAGCTGCTGGTGGACAGCATCAGCTACGGGCAGGCGGAGGTAAGCCCCTTGCCCAAAAGCCAGCCCGCTCCCCTGAGTGACGATCTGCTCAAACTCATGGACAAACTTTTATCCCCGCGAGGAAAATAACAGCCATGATCAGCCGCTACACCCTGCCCGAAATGGAACGTATCTGGACCCAGGAGTACCGCTATGAATGCTGGCTGGAAGTGGAACTGGCCGCCGCGCGCGCCATGCACGACCTGGGCATCATTCCCGATGCCGACTGGGAAAACATCTCCGGCAAAGCCGACTTCAACAGCGAAAGGATCGATGAGATAGAGGCGGTCACCCGTCACGACGTGATCGCTTTCCTGACCAATGTGGCGGAAAACGTGGGCGAAAGCGCCCGCTGGATACATTTTGGCCTCACTTCCTCGGATGTGTTGGATACCGCCACCGCCTTGCAGCTCAGACAGGCGGGAGAACTGATCCTGGCGGAGCTGAACCGCTTGGGCGAAACCCTGAAGCTCAAAGCCCGCCAATACCGCAACACCCTCTGCATGGGGCGTTCCCACGGCATCCACGCCGAACCAACCAGCTTTGGCCTCAAGTTTGCCCTCTGGTATGAGGAGACCCAGCGCAACATCCAGCGCCTGCAGGCAGCCATCGCGACGGTCTCGGTGGGCCAGTTCAGCGGCGCGGTGGGCAACTTTGCCCATCTGGATCCCCAGGTGGAGGAACTGGCCTGTAAATATCTGGATTTGGAGCCTGTGAAGGTTTCCACCCAGGTGATCCAGCGCGACCGGCATGCCAGCTTTTTGTGTGAGCTTGCCCTGATTGGATCGCTGTTGGAGAAGATCGGCATGGAGGTCAGGCATTTGCAGCGCACCGAGGTGCAGGAGGCGGAGGAAAACTTTGGCAAAGGCCAAAAAGGCAGCTCCGCCATGCCCCATAAGCGCAATCCGATCATCAGCGAACAGCTTTGCGGCCTGGCACGTGTCCTGCGCTCCAACGCCCTGGCAGCCATGGAAAACAACGCCCTCTGGCACGAGCGCGACATCTCCCATTCCAGCGTGGAACGGGTGATCCTGCCCGATTCCTGCATCCTGGCCCACTACATGCTTTCCAAAGCCTGCGGCCTGATCAATAACCTGGTGGTCTATCCCCAGAACATGCAGGCAAATCTCGAACTCACCAATGGCCTCGTTTTTTCCCAGGCCTTGCTTCTGCACCTCACTCAAAAGGGGCTTTCCCGGGAAAAGGCCTACGAACTGGTCCAATCCAACGCCATGCGCTGCTTTGAGACCGGCAAGCCATTCATCCAATACGTCCTGGCGGACGAGCGCATCACCAGCCTCCTGCCCGCCGCCGAGATCAAAGACATTTTCGATTACGACCGGTATCTGCGCAATGTGGATGCCATCCTGAAGCGCTGTGGAATCATCTGAGCGCCCAACCCCCGAACGCAGATTTCTGCAAGGAGAAGTCATGAAGACTATAATTAGCGCCCTAATCCTGCTGGCCATTCTGCTGCCGGCGGCATTGATCGCGGAAACACACTCCATCAAAGGATTGTGGTTCGATGAAAATAAAACCAGCAAGATCGAAATCTACCAAAGCACTGCTGGCAAATTCTATGGCAAGATCAACTGGCTCAAAGCGCCTAACGACGCCAAAGGCAAGCCCCTCACCGACAAAGAGAATCCAGATCCCAAGCTGCGCAACCGCCCCCTGATCGATCTCGTGATTCTGAGCGGACTGGTGGACAAAGGCGACAACAAATACACCAACGGCACCATCTACGACCCCGAATCCGGCAAAACATATTCCTGCAGAGGCGAGCTGACCAGCGAGAACGTGCTCAAGCTGCGCGGCTATATCGGTTTGCCGACCTTGGGTAGATCAACGGTCTGGACCAGAGCCACCAAGTAAAGACATCGACTGCCGCCGTTTGCCCGGAGCCAACAAGCTCCGAAACAGCGCAGGGAGGATAGTATGCCCGCTAAAACCAGCCAGTTTCTGCTTTCCGACGCCGCCAGCCTGAGGCGGTTCAAGCTGCTCCAGTTTCGCAGCCAGATGCCTGCCCTGCTACTTTTGGTGCTGGCTCTGGCGCTCAACTACATCTTTCCCTCCGCCAATCTCTACAATCTGGCGCTGTTGCTGGCCATCGTTGCCATCGCCTGGTTCCTCTACCTCGCGCTTTGCTATCGTTACAGGCAGCGCATCCCCATCCCGCCCGAGGGTTCGCTGCTCTCGCCGGTGCAGGGCAGGATTCGCTCCGTGCAAGGCAACGGCGACATCACTCTGGTAAACATCCGCAAGATGGTGTTTGACAGCGTCGAGATTCGCAGTCCCCACCAGGATTGCACCCTGGAGGACGGCGTGCTGCACCTGCCCTCGGCAGCCGGAAAGATCAGCTTCCGCTTCAATATCCCCAGGGTTATCTGGTTCGATGATCCCGACTTCAGCACGGGCAACATCATCGGAATGGCCGTGGGAGCGGGAAACTGCACCATCACCCTGCCCGGCAACCTGGATCTTGACCTTAAGCCCGGGATGGCGTTGGATGCAGGGAATCCCATCATTTCCAATCTACAGGAAGCGGACGTGAGAACCAGGCCGGAGCGCCAGGTGGTTTTGGAAGCGCTGGCTGGTTTTGATGAGGAAAGCACCGAGACATGAACAGGGAGGTTTTTTGCGAAACAACGCTTTATTGATTGTATTACTATTGATTGTTGCCGGAGTGGCGCTTGTCTCCGCTGGTTCCGTCGTTCACGACACCGTTGATGACGCTGAACTGGCAGAGGCCTCGGGACTGGCTTCCAGCCTGCTCACCCCCGGTATCCTTTACACCCACAACGATTCCGGCGGCGCTCCAACCGTCTATACCCTCAACCGCCGCGGCCTGGTGCCTGCCAAGATCAACCTGCAAGGCGTCAGCAACCGCGACTGGGAAGACATTGCCGTGGCCCGCGATCCCCGCACCCAAAAGCCCTGTGTGTATGTGGGCGATATCGGCGACAACTCCGCGCGCTACAAGTCTGTATTTGTCTATCGCTTTGAGGAAATACCCCTGGAAGATACGCTGATGAGCGTGTCCAGGATTGATAAATATGAGATCGCCTACGAGGATGGCCCCCGGGACGCCGAAGCCCTGCTGGTGGATCCCCGCAGCGGCGACATCTGCATCATCAGCAAACGCGAAGAGCAGGTGGGAGTCTATCTGGTTCCCTATCCCCAATCCACCGACAAGGTGAACCAGGCCAAAAAGATCGCCACCCTTCCTTATAGCTGGGTGACCGCGGCGGACATCTCCCCCAATGGAAAGTATATCCTGGTAAAGACTTATACAAACATCTACCGCTACAAAAGATCAGGTTCCCAAACGCTTGCCCGGGCTTTCGCGAAAAAGCCGAAAATCATGCCCTACAAGCTCGAACAGCAGGGCGAGGCCGTGGCATGGGACCACAAGGGCAAAGGCTACTTCACCCTCAGCGAAAGGGTTGGCAGCACACCCGCGGAGCTTTATTACTACAAATAACCCGGCAGCTTAAACAGGTTTGGGACGGTTCGCCTGACCCGCTTTTCCGGGCGCGGGGAAGAACTGTCTTTATTCGGCTGGCATAGCACCAATTATTTATGGGGGGACACTATTTTATTGGGAGTAACAGACATCCATGTGTGATAACGCAAGCGATATGTTGTTGGCGGACAAGCTTCAACGCGCCCTCATTTGCAACGTGGCATCAGGTGTGGGTTAACCTTGGGTCAACCTTATAATTTATAAGGATGACCTAAGGATGATGGCCTGAATTTTTTTAGCCTCAAATGGCAGGGATATGGGAAAGAGATTGGGGCGCCCCGGTCTTCCAGGTGGGGATAGCGGCACGCAAATCCGGCTATTGCCGCTTGTCAGGCAGGGTTTTTCCAATATCATATCATTTAGATATGACATAAAGGCAAGGATAAGATGAAAAAACAGATCAACATTGGCATTGACGGGATGCACTGCGCCACCTGCAGCGCGCGCACCGAGAAGGCGCTGGCGGAACTGGAGGGAGTGAGCGCGGTTCATGTAAACCTGGCTCTGGAAGATGCTTCCGTGGAGTATGATGACAGGCACGCCGGCCCGGCTGATTTCGAGCGGGTGATCCAGTCGCTGGGGTTTAGCGTGCGCCAGGAGATCAGCATCGGCGAGGACGAGCAGGTTGCCAGGATGAAAGACGCCGAGCGCAGGATGTGGATCATGTGGGCGCTTGCGCTTGCCGTAATGGCCTTGATGTTGCCTCTGATGCTGCTGCGGCTGGAGCCTGCCTGGCATCACCTGGGGATATGGGCGATTTTTGGCCTCACTTTGCTGGGCATGCTGTTCCCGGCACGGGCTGTGTATGTTTCCGCCTTCAAGAGCCTCCGCGGCGGCAGCGCGAACATGGACGTGCTGATCGCCCTGGGCACTCTCGCATCCTTTTTGGTGACTCCGCTTTCGCTGGTGGTCAAAGGCATCAATCCCCACGATTTCAGCGGGATAGCCACCATGATCCTGGCCTTTCATCTCACCGGGCGTTATCTGGAAAGCAGGGCACGCGGCAAGGCGTCCGAGGCCATCCGCAAGCTGCTGAACCTGGGCGCAAAAACGGCGCTGATCCTGCAGGATGGGGTGGAGACCGAGATTCCCATTCACAGGATCAAGGTGGGCGATGTCTGCATCGTGAAGCCCGGCGCCAAAGTGCCCGCGGACGGGGTGATCATACAGGGCGAGGCCAGCCTGGATGAATCCATGGCCACCGGAGAGTCGATGCCGGTGTTTCGCAGAGAGGGAGACAGAGTGATCGGCGCGACCGTGAATCTGGATGGTTATTTTCAGGCTCGGGCGGAAAAAGTGGGGCAGGAGAGCTTTCTGGCCCAGGTGGTCAAAATGGTGCAGGAAGCGCAGCATTCCAAGGTGCCAATCCAGCTTTTGGCAGACCGGGTGACCTCGGTTTTCGTGCCCATCGTGCTGGTTCTGGCGGCGGCAACTTTTCTGGCCTGGTTGCTGTTCCCCTCACAAATGGCAGCGATCGGCGGCTTCTTCAGGAGCATCATTCCCTTGAACACTGCCACCAGCGGCTTGGCGGCGGCGCTGATGGCGGCAGTGGCGACCCTGGTGATCGCCTGTCCCTGCGCGCTTGGACTGGCCACGCCCACGGCTTTGATGGTGGGCAGCGGGATGGGCGCGGAACGGGGCATTCTGATCCGTAGCGGGGAAGCCTTGCAGAGGATGAAGGATCTGCGGGCGGTCGTGTTTGACAAGACCGGCACCCTAACCCACGGCAAGCCCAAGCTGCTGAAGGCGCAGGGGATTGGCATTGCGGATGAGGAAGCCCTGGCCCTGGCTTACAGCCTGGAGGCTGCCAGCGGGCATCCGCTTTCCAGGGCCATTGTGGCGGCGGCACAAGCCGGAGGCCTGCAGCCCAGGCCGATAGAGGAATTTACCAGCCTCCACGGCAGGGGAGTTACCGCTTTGCTGGAGGGAAGAAAGCTCTGGCTGGGAAATAGAGCCTTGCTGGAGGAACTGGATATCCCGGTTCCGGAACCAGATCAGACCGATACGGGCCTGCGGCATGCCACTCAGGTCTGGCTGGCTGATTCGCGGGGAGTTTTGGGAGCATTCTGGTTGGCGGACACCATTAGGCCCGAGGCGGAACGGGTGGTGAAACAACTGGCGGAGATGGGAATAACGTCTGTCCTCTTGAGCGGCGATAACAAACAAATAGCAGACGCGATCGCGGCACAATGCGGGATCAGCAGGGTTCGCCATCAGGCCATGCCTGTCGATAAAGCCAGGATTGTTCAGGAATTACAGGATGAATACGGAACCGTGGCCATGGTGGGGGATGGCATTAACGACGCCCCCGCGCTCAAGCAGGCGGATATCGGCATCGCTATGGGACAGGGCACGGACATCGCCATCGAGGCGGCGGATATCACGATCCTGCGTGATAATCTGGAGCTTATCCCCCTGGCGGTCAGGCTGTCTTTGGAAACCTTCCGCAAAATCCGCCAGAATCTGTTTTGGGCTTTCTTCTACAACCTGATAGCCATACCCCTGGCCGTTTTCGGCGCGCTGCATCCTGTTCTGGCAGAGATCGCCATGGCGAGCAGTTCGGTGACCGTGGTCACCAACGCCAACCTGCTGCGCCGCAAGCTGCGCTGAGCGAACCTTTTTAGCGGTATATGGAAAAGGGGAGGAACGCTTCCTCCCCTTGTCGCTTGTATCGGAAATGAGGTTTAGAACAGTGAGTAGCTGAAGCCCAGGCCGAGGATTTCCTTCCACTGCACCTTGTTGTTGACCTGCTTGTCCCTGTCATATACGATGTCAAAGGAAAGGTTGGCGCTCAAGAGGCCAAAAAGCTTGGTGGAGAGCATGTTTTCCCAGCGGTAGTCGGTTTCTTTCCAGTAGCCGTTGGGGTCTTTTTCGCTGTTGAAGACTGCCTGATACACGGACAGTCTGGAATTGTAACTGGCTGCCGCGTCGCCGAAGACCTTTTTGAACTCCGCGACTGCTTCCGCGCCGCCGTCCACAGGGGTCACATCCAGCTTGCGGTCAACATTCTCGCGGATAGCCGCACCCAGGCGCAGCGAGAGCTTGGTCTTGTCCGCGTTGATGATGGATTTCATAATACCGGCGGATTCGGTGAACAGCATGGGGTTCACATAGTATTTCTTGGCTCCGCTTTCATCCACAAACTGTGATTCCATCCTGAGCGCCATGTAGGGGTCCACGAATGATTTGAGGGTGAATCTGAACAGGGATTCGAAGTCGATCTTGTCGGTGGATTTTTGGCCGCTGCCCCATTCCACTTCGCCGTCGCCGTCGATGTCGCCCTTTTCCTGATGGGTCTGGCCAAAGGCGAGCTTGAGGGTGTTTTTGTTGTTCAGCCATTCTTTCATCTGCTTCTGGGCAGTGGTGTTGGATTGAGCCACCCAGGTTACGGTGCTCTGTTCTGAACCGCTCCAGTTGTCTGAGTAGATGCCTTGGGTGAGGTTGATCAGGATGTCCGAATCCACTTCCCAGCCTTTTGCGGAAAGCAGGGACAGGCTGAATGCCACGAGGAAAAGTAGGGTGAGTTTTGCGAGTTTCATCTTTCTTTATCTCCTTGTCTGTTAATCAGCTTAAGCCCAGATGCCGGCTTCGGTGAAGGCGAGCTTTATCTTTTCCAGCAGAGCGGATTGCACGGCTCCCAAATCGGCGTTGTTGACATGGGCGGCGATGCCATATTTGACCTCCGCGGCGCTGGCGTCGGTGATGGCTACTTCAGGGGCGGGGTCTTTGAGGATGCGGGTTTCGGCGTTGATGATACCCTTGATCAGATCGCGGGCCTTGTTCATGTCTGTGTTGCCAGGCACCGCCACGCTCAGCTCCACCTTACGGGTTGGCATGGCGGAGAAGTTGGTGATGGCTCCGCCCACGATGGCGCTGTTTGGCACGATGATCTTTTTGTTGTCGCTGGTAAGGATGGTGGTGCTGATGATTCCGATTTCATGCACGGTTCCGGCCTGGCCGCCGGCGATCACGGAGTCCCCGATCTTGAAGGGACGCAGCCCGATCAGCATCACACCGGAGGCAAATTGGGACAGAGTGCCCTGCATGGACATACCGATGGCCAAAACGGCGGCGCTGACGATCACCATGAAGGAGGAGGTTTTGACCCCCAGGACGCTAAGCGCGGTCAGCACCACGATCAGCAGCATGAGGGCGTAAAGGATGTTGCTAACAAAGCTGGCGATGGTCACGTCAGACTTGCGGTGCACCATCATCTTGCGGATGCCTCCGGCGATGAGGCCGGCGATCCATTTGCCGATGAAGAAGATCAGTAAAGCGATGATGAGCTTTATTCCATAAACCTGGACGAACTTGAGTACCTTGTCCCAGAATTCGGGCCTGGCCAATTCCTCCGCTTTGGCGGCGGTATTGGTCATCACGGTATCAACTTGTAAAAGAATAGGCATAGTTTACTCCATTTTTAAGGCCAGTGGCCTGATTGTCTTATCAATGATCCGGCATATTAATATGCCATGATTCACTCCTGACATATAAATCATTATAACTTGTTTCTATACATATTGCAACAGTTATTTCCACTGAAATACCTGCAGCAAGCAGATTGTCTGCTGTAAACTCCCTCAGCCAAAAGGCGCCCTGGCCGTTGCCAGCCTGCCAGATGAAGAGGGAAAAGGACGCCGGTTGCCGCCGGCGTCATCGTTGCTTATAACTCGGGATAAAGCGGGAACTTATCGGTAAGATTCCTCACCTCGGCCTTCATGGCAGCCAGGTATTCTTCGTTTTCATGGTTGTCGCGCACTCTCTTGATAAAGCTGGCGATGAGCTTCATCTCGGCTTCGCCCATGCCGCGGGTGGTCACGGAGGGGGTGCCCAGGCGCACGCCGCTTGCCACAAAGGGGCTGCGGGTGTCGAAGGGGACGGTGTTTTTGTTGGCGGTGATGCCAGCCAGGTCGAGGGCTTCCTCCATCTTCTTGCCGCTGGGGCCGCCTTCTTCTTCGGTGCCCATATTCAGCAGCATCAGATGGGTGTCCGTGCCGCCGGAGACGAGCTTAAACCCGCCTTCCACCAAGGCTTTTGCCAGGGCCTGGGCATTGTCGATCACCTTCTGCTGATAGGTCTTGAAAGAGGGTTGCAGGGCTTCATGGAAGGCTGCTGCTTTTCCGGCGATGGCGTGCATCAGGGGGCCGCCCTGGATGCCGGGAAACACCTTGCCGTCGATCTCTTTGGCATACTGTTCCTTGCAGAGGACGATGCCAGCCCGGGGGCCGCGCAGGGTCTTGTGGGTGGTGGAGGTCACCACATCCGCGTAGGGAACGGGGTTCATGTGCAGTCCGGCGGCGACCAGTCCGGCGATGTGAGCCATATCCACCATGAGCTTGGCGCCCACCTTGTCGGCGATCTCGCGGAAGCGGGCGAAGTCCATCTTGCGGGGATAGGCGGAAGCGCCTGCCAGGATCATCTGGGGCTTGTGTTCCAGCGCCATCTTTTCCAGTTCGTCATAGTCGAACTGCTCGGTGGTTTTATCCACCTGATAGTGGATGATATTGTAGAACTGGCCGCTGAATGAGAGGGGATGGCCGTGGGTGAGGTGTCCGCCGTGCGCCAGTTCCAAAGACAGTATCGTATCTCCCGGTTTGACCAGGGTAAAATAGGCGGCCATATTAGCCTGGGAGCCGCTGTGGGGCTGGACGTTGGCATGTTCCGCGCCGAAGAGTTGCTTGGCGCGTTCGATGGCCAGGCGTTCCACATCGTCGATATACTCGCAACCGCCGTAGTAGCGGCCATACAGCTTATAGTTGATCTGGCCGGTCTTTTTGCTCCAGCGATAGGGATAGCCTTCGGCATATTTGTTGGTTAGCACGCTGCCCTGGGCTTCCATCACAGCCAGGGAGGTAAAGTTTTCCGAGGCGATCAGTTCGAGGTTTTCGCGTTGCCGCTTCAGTTCCGCGGCCATTGCCGCGTAGAGTTCAGGATCTTGCATTTGGATGTGTTTCACAAGGATTCTCCTTCTATGTTCTTGATTTTTTGAATTCTCTTTTGATGCCGGCCTCCTTCAAAGCTGGTTTCCAGCCAGGCCTGGACTATCTCCAGGGCATAGGGGACGGCGGTGAATCTGCCCGCCAGGCAAAGGACGTTGGCATCGTTGTGCAGCCTGGACAGCCGCGCCACATCTGTGCTGCAGCAAAGGGCAGCCCTGATGCCGGGTATCTTGTTGGCCACGATGCTCATCCCGATGCCACTGCCGCAGACCAGGATACCCAGTTCCGCCTTGCCCGCGGCTACCGCTTTGGCGGCGGCGCTTCCAGTGTCGGGGTAATCGACCGAAGCTGTCGATGGCGCACCAAAATCTAAAAACTCATGTTGGGGGAATGCCGCTTTGATGGCTTCCTTGAGCTCAAAGCCGGCGTGGTCGGAGGCTATTGCCAGTATCATTGTTCACCTGCCATCAAGCATGCCAGGGCGATGCAGTAATATTTGGAGGCAGCGCTCTCACTGCGGCTCATCACGATCACGGGCTTTTCCGTGCCCTGGATCAGGCCGCCCAGTTCGCCCTGGGCAAAGAGCATCAAGCCTTTGTAGAAGCTGTTAGCGCTGGCCAGATCGGGAAAGATCAGCACATCCGCCTCTCCCGCGATGGGGCTGTGCACCCCCTTCACCTCTCCGGCGGAGGGATCGCATGCCAGAAAGACATCCAGCGGGCCGTCAACCACGCAGTTCCTGATTTGCCCCCGCTCCGCCATTTTGGCAAGCATAGCGCAGTCCTCGGTATCCGGCAGATTGGCGGAAACCTTTTCCGAAGCCGCGATCAGCGCCACCTTTGGTTTGGCGATGCCAAAGCGCCGCGCCATGCGCACGCTGTAGTTGATCATGGCAAGCTTCTGCGCCAGATCGGGTTGCGGAAGCACCGCCGTGTCGCTTATAAAAAGCAGCTTGGAATAGCGGGGCAGCTCCAGGGCGCAGACATAGCTCATCACCGCCTTGGGGGGCAGCAGGCCATGTTCCTTGTTCAATACGGCTTTCAGGAACTTGTCGGTGCCGATCAGCCCTTTCATCAGGGCATCCGCCTGTCCGGATTTGACCATCGCCACCGCCTGCCTGGCTGCTTCGGTTTCCTCCGGCACATCCAAGATTTCAAACCTGGCGCTGTCCAGTTCCAGTTCCGCGCAGACCTCTTTGATCTTTGCGCCGGAACCCAGCAGGATGGCGTGGACAAAGCCCTCCTCCACCGCCCTTGACAGGGATGCAAGGGTGTTGGAGTCCTCGGCGGCGGCCACGGCGATGCGCGTTTTACGTCCCATGCCGCGCACGTGGTCAGCCATCTGTTGCAGAGACTTGATTTCGGTCATTGTGTTACCCTCTGGTTCAGGCCAGTAGCGCCGCCAGGGCGATGGAATAGAGTTTCGATTGCTCGCTGTCGCCCCGGGAGGTGAGCACGCAAGGCACCCGGGCGCCCATCACGATGGCGCAGAGCTCGCCTTTCATCAATTTGACGATTGATTTGTAGAAAGTGTTTCCGGCTTCGATGTTGGGGAAGAGGATGCAGTCGGCGTCTCCGCAGACCTCGCTCTTGATGCCTTTGATGCGCGCGCTTTCCGAATCCACGATCAGGTCAAAGCCCAGCGGGCCTTCCACGACCGCTCCTTTGATCTGTCCGCGTTGCGCCATTTTGGCGATCAGGGCGCCTTCCGCGCAGGAGGGTATCTTGGGCAGGGTCTGTTCGGAAGCTGCCTGAATTCCTACCTTGGGCTTTTCTATGCCCAGAAAATGGGCTACCCTGATCAAATAGTTGGTGATCGCCACCTTCTGTGCCAGATCCGGCAGCGGGATGATGGCCACATCGCCAAAGATAAGCAGTTTGTGATAGGTGGGCACTTCCGCCACCGTCACGTGGGAGAGGATGGCGCCTTTATCCATCAGGCCTTTTTCCTTGTTCAGGATAGCCCGCATGTAGCGGTCGGTGCTCAGCAGCCCCTTCATCAGGAAGTCGCCTTCTCCGGCGTTGATCATATCGACCGCCTTGGCTGCAGCGCTCAAATCGTTGTCCACCTGAACTATGCGGAAGCAGGAGGGATCGATTCCCTCCTCGGCGCAAACCTTCTTAATCAGGGCTTCATCGCCCACCAGTATTCCCTCGATCAGATCCATCTCCACCGCCTGATGCACGGCGCAAATGGTGTGGGCGTCCACTGCCCAGGCCGCTACCAAACGCTTGTTCGGCCGCGGCTTTAAGATTTCGAACATTTCATCAAGCTTGCTAATCTGCATCTTTACTCCATCTATATTGTTTTTTTACTTTTATTCATCGTCATCTGGCCTGGACTGCCCGGGCAGCTTCACCTTGAGAGCTTTGCTCAGCGTCAGGCTGTCCTGCCAGCAAATCCCGCCTGACGGAAACTTTACCAGTTCCAGAGACAGCGCAAAACAGCGCGTCCGTTTCTCCCGCCGGCAATTAAGACTGCCTTGCAGGATGTATTCGGCTCCGCTTTCCCCAGCCAATTCACTGAAAAAGCTGCTGTCCGCTTGGGCGGTATCGACACCCGCGGCGTCGCGCAAACGAGCCAGCCTGAACCCTGCTGTGAACAGAAGTTCGCGCTCCAGTTCCTCCCGCAGGCCAGCCATCCCGCCGCCCGGCGAGCACTGGTCTTCCAGGCTGCCGATCAAGAGCAGCGGAGGGCGGGTCTTTCCAGAGTGATACTCTGCCAGCCAGTCTCCTTCCGCAAGTCTGGAAACCGCGGTCTGTGCCGCCCATCGCGTGTCCTGCGCCTCCCATTGGCTCAGACGGGTGCGCGCGCAACCTGCCAAGCCGGCTATTATGGCCAGGATAAGCAACGCTTTTCTCATTGTTCATCTCCAAAGTACGGACTTGTTGCATCAGCAGGTGCAAAGGGAAACCAGCTTAAAATGTTGCACAGTTTGCCTAAATGATGTATTTCTCAAGGGGTTTTGATATTTGTCAAGTCCAATCTGTCCTTTCCTTTGCTGGTATTAGTTTCTGGCTCGCTTGCAAACAGTTTGGATTGATGGCGGTTGGAAGCAGAAAATAGGTTCATTTTCAACAACGCTTTTTCAGAACGGCATTCAAATACAGTTGGATGCGGACTAAAAATTTCCAGCTTGCTTCCGCCCTCATACCTTGATCGCTGATTGACCGCTTATTGATCGCCGGGCAATCGCCGCGCTGGAAATCAATCAGCGGTCAAAGGGCGATCAATGGGACATGAGATCAGGAGGGAGTTTAGACAGCTTTCAATACTTGTCTCCCAGAACAAAATATGCCAAAATACCCGATATTCCTTCATAGCTCCGTCCCTTGCTGCTACAGCGTT
>DFUX01000070.1 GCA_002379855.1 Cloacimonetes bacterium UBA4175
TTCATGATCCAGGGCGGAGACCCCAACACCAAAGATGCAGACCGCTCCAACGATGGCATGGGAGGCCCCGGCTACAAGTTTGAAGATGAATGCTACACCATAGGCGAACCCATCACAGGCAAGGTGACCGATGAGGATACCGCCATGTTGGTCTGGACCAAGCTTATCGTGCCTTACATGCAATCCAGCCAGAATCCCCAAAGCGAGATCTTCGATATCGTCAAAGCCGTGCAGGAAAAACAAAGCCTTGAGCCGATCTATGGCAAGACCGTGGAATGGTATCAAGACCGCACCGGTTACAAGCAACCCCTCCATAGCCAAATCCTCAAAGCCAAGGTCTTATACTCCTACATCTGTATGGCAAACTCCGGACCTAACACCAATGGCTCCCAGTTCTTCATCGTAACCAAGCAGCCCGGAACTCCCTGGCTGGATGGCAAGCATACAGTGTTTGGCAAAGTGACCTCGGGTATGGATGTAGTTCACAAGATCGAAAAGCTGGAAAGAGATAGCCGGGACAATCCCAATCCGGGCAAAGAAGCCTTCATCAACTCCATAGAAATAATCAAATAGGCGTTCACCGTGTCCCGCACTTCAGAATCAGCACTACAGCAGGAGATCCAGGCCTGGATCAGACAAAACCAATATGTGTATCTGGCCACGGTGGACAAAAAGCAGCCCCACGTGCGGCCGATAGTCCTGTTCCTGCATGACGACCGCTATTTTATGGCGACCTTCAGCGGGGATTCCAAAGTTGGCCAGATAGCCGGCAATAAATGGGTGGAAATCTGCGTTCCCCTGCATGAGGACGGCAATACCGGTTACATCCGGCTGACCGGGACAGCCCGTATTGTAAGCAATCCCTCTTTGAGGGCGGAGGCGGCGGAGTTGTGCTATTTCTTCGACGAGTATTTCAACGGACCCGACGATCCGGATTACGCGCTGATCGAGTTTGAGCCCAATTATGCCGAGTATCTGCGCCCGGGAGAAAGGTGCAGCCAGTCCTGCAACATGAACAGGTATTCCGGATAAGATCAGGAGCGCGCATGAAAGCGATCTTTACATACCATGATGAGCATCTTGGCAAGAGCTACATAGTGATTCCCAAGATCAGGGAGCTTTCCAAGGCCCTGGGAAATGTGGTCGTTACTTTTGACAATGGAGACAAACGCACTTTGGCTGTTGACGACACAGAATCTGCGGTACAGCAGATGCTGGAAGCCATAGAAGCCTTCTATGAGTGACCTTGTCGCCACTGCGAACCCTGTGACCCTGGCCCTGCTGGGCACCCTCTTCACCTGGTTCATGACCGCCCTGGGCTCCAGTCTGGTGCTGTTTTTCAAGACCATCAAGCCCTGGATCCTGGATTCGATGCTGGGCGCCGCGGCGGGTGTGATGATCGCGGCAAGCTTTTGGAGCCTGCTCAATCCCGCGATCGAGATGAGCGCCGGTTCTCCCTGGCCCGCGGTAATTGGCTTTCTGGCAGGAAGCGGATTCATGAGGCTGGTGGATTTGCTGCTGCCACATCTGCACATGGGCCACGACCAGTCCGAAAGCGAAGGATTGAAGACGCCTTGGGGCAAGACAACCCTGCTGTTCCTGGCTGTAACGCTGCACAACTTTCCGGAAGGACTGGCGGTTGGAGTGGCTTTTGGCGCGGTTGGTTACGGACTGCCGGAATCCTCGCTTGCCAGTGCGATTGCGCTGGCTTTGGGGATTGGCATCCAAAACCTTCCCGAGGGCGCGGCAGTGTCCATCCCTTTGCGCAGGGAAGGCATGTCACGCTGGAAAAGCTTCTTCTGGGGACAGTTTTCGGGTATGGTGGAACCCCTGGGCGGGTTGCTGGGAGCGGGCATGGCGCTAATCGCCCGTCCTCTCTTGCCTTACGCTCTGTCCTTCGCGGCTGGAGCCATGATCTATGTTGTGGTGGAAGAGGTGATACCGGAGTCACAGCGGGGCGAGAACGCGCACCTCGCCACAATGGGAGTGATACTCGGATTCACGGTGATGATGGCTTTGGACGTGCTGCTGGGCTGACTTCTATAGCAGACAAGCCTGTCACCAGGCAGCCCCGATTGGAGAGACTAAACCCCCGCGCCAGCCAATCAGCTTGAAGGCGTGCCTTTCAAAAGCTGTTGCACCAGGAGCGGCACCATGATCTCGTGGTGGCCGATAAAGTAGAAACCCTTGCCGCCAGTTTCCACCGGACGCCTGACCACGTTTTCCATGGCCCTGTAATGCAGGTTCATGTCAAACACCGCGGTTGTGAAGTCTTTTACCTCCCCATACACGTTTCTGGCCACGGTCAGGGATTTGAGAAACACCTCCGGCAGCAACACCGCGGAGCCCAGATTTATATACACTCCGCCTTTGTTGAGTTCCTTGATCTGCTCACAGAGGATGCGGAAGTCGCGCAGGCTGCAGTCGCCGATCGCCTTGCCATCCGCGCAGGGTGTTTGATGCACAATATCCGAGCCAAGGCCGATGTGTGCCGTCACAGGGATACCGTGCCTGTAAGCTGTGGCTAAAAGGGATATCTCCGGATGGGGCGCGGTGCTGAGGATATGCCGCCCCAGGGCTTCCCCAAAGCCAAGCTGCTCCTCGCTGCCCTGGGTGATAACCGAGTTGATGCCATGGGTGGTTTCATAGACCATGCCGAAGGAGCCATCCGCCAGGCCCTTGCTCACATCTTCCGAGGTCTTGCCAAAGAAAGCCAGTTCATAATCGTGGATAGCCACCGAACCGTTGATCACAAAGCACTTTACCGCCCCCACTTCCATCAGTCTGACCAGCAGGGGAGTCAAGCCGCATTTGATAACATGCCCGCCCAGGGCAATAATGATGGGTTTTCCCTGCGCCATAGCTTGCCTGCACAGGCGCACAAACTCCTTAAAATCCGCGCCTTTCAGGATATCCGGCATGCTGTCCAGGAGGTCGTCGGCAAGCCTGGCAAAAGCGCCCGGCTCCACCTTGGAAGGCCGGTCTTGCACCGATTTCACCTTGATCCGGGAGAGGTCTGTTTCTTTATACCTGCTCACCGTTTCCTCCGCAAATAGCGCTCTTCCTCGCTGAAGATGCAGCCGCAGTATTTTTGGCGGTACATGCCGCTTTCTTTGGACAGCCTGATACCCTCCTCCCAAAGTGGCCGCCAATCCCGGTAAAAGAAGGGTACCTGATATTTCTCCGCCATCGCGTTAGCTATCTCAACGATCCGCTCATGCTTTTGATAGCGGCTGTAAAGCAAGGTAGTGGAGAACGCGTCAAAACCCTGCTCTGAGGCAAGTTTTGCCGTAGCCTCCAGGCGTGTGGCATAGCAATACTCACAGCGGTCATCAATTTGCTTGACCACATTGGCCACAAACTCCCGGAGGCCATACTCGTCACGCTGGAGCAGTTTGAACTGTTCTTGAGCGGCAAAATCTCTCAGCGTTTCCAGGCGCAATTTGTATTCTGTATAGGGGTGGATGTTCGGATTGTACCAAAATGCCGTTACCTCCACCCCCTCTTCCTTCAGTTGATAATATGGAGCGATCAGGCAGGGCCCGCAACAGGTGTGCAGGAGGAGGCGCTCAGGAACGGACATGATGCTCCATGACCTCTGGTATCTCGAGCGAAATCTCAACCAAGCCGGCGATTTCCCCGTCTTTATACCAGGGTTGCTGGTAGATCAGTTTCTTCACTCCGTTCTTTTCGATGGTATAAACGTTGTTGCCGCCGCTGGCGAGCATGCGCCTGATCTTCTCTATTGAAGCCGGTTTATGGCAGGCGAAAAGGCTTGTGCCGATCAATGCCTCCCCTCCCTGGGCGGCAAAGGTGGCACAAGCTTTTTCGTTCATTTCCAATATCACGCCTTCCCTGTCGCAGACCGTGATCGCGGCAGGAAAGCTTTTTATCCACTCGTGCATCGCTTAGAATTCTTTGAGCAGATTGGCGGCGACAATTCCCCTCTGGATCTGGTTTGTCCCCTCGTAGATTTGCAGGATCTTGGCATCGCGCATCATCTTTTCCACGGGGTATTCCTTCATGTAGCCATATCCGCCCAGGATTTGCACCGCGTCTGTGGTGACCTGCATGGCCACGTCAGAGGCGTAATACTTGCACATCGCGGATTCCTTGGAGTAGTTTTTGGCGCCGGCATCTATCATCCTGGCAGTCTGTATCACCAAAGCGCGTGCCGCCTCGATATTGGTAGCCATGTCGGCAAGCATGAACTGGACTCCCTGGAAAGATGAGATGGGTTTGCCAAACTGATGCCGCTCGAGGGAATATCTCGCCGCGGCTTCATAGGCTCCCCGGGCGATACCGACGGCCTGGGCTCCGACCATGGGACGCGATTTGTCGAACACCTTCATCGCGGTGATGAATCCAGTCCCTTCACGCCCCAGGAGGTTTTCGGCAGGTACGGCGCAATCTTCAAAGATCAGTTCCCGGGTCGCGGAAGCTCGGATACCCATCTTGTTTTCTTTTTTCCCAAAGCTGAAGCCGGGAGTGCCTTTTTCCACTATAAAACAGGAGCATCCACGCGCGCCCCTGGTCTTGTCGGTCATGGCAAACACCGTGTAGATACCGGCTTCGCCGCCATTGGTGATCCACTGTTTGGTGCCGTTGAGCACGTAATGGTCGCCTTCTTTGCGGGCGGTGGTCTCGATGCCACCGGCGTCACTGCCGGCATTGGCTTCGGTGAGCGCAAAAGCGCAGAGCTGCTCGCCGGATGCGATGATGGGCAGATACTTCTGCTTCTGCTCTTCGCTACCGGAGATCAGGATGGGATACATTCCCAAACCCGTAGCACCAAATGCCAGGGCTATACCGGCATCCACGGCGCAAAGCTCTTCGGTTACCACGGCCAAGTCCATCACCTTGCCGCTGATCCCATCATACTCTTCCGGAATCAGGATGGCAAAGAGATCGCTCTGTTTCATCACTTCCACGATGTCCCAAGGGAAAATCCCTTCTTCATCATACTTTTCACTCACTGGCTGCATCTTCTCGATGGCGATGCGACGTGCCAGGTCACGCATCTCGATCTGGTCTTCTGTCAAAAAGTAATCCATTATTTAAACTCCTTGATCTCATACTTATAGGGTCGTTGATTAAGTTTTAAAACCAAGCAGTTTATGTCAATACATATTTCACACCCGAAGGCAAATAGCCGCCGGAAAGCTGATTTTCCGCCGACAACTGATTTGCAACTTTCGACAGCCGTTTTGAAAAACGTCCTCTCATAATATACCCTGACGACCTCGCTCCGACGGAGAAAATTCGGAAGGAGCCAATCTCGTAACTGACTGATAACGCTATGCATACGAAATCGGTCAAATATTGTCTCTTTCTTTGCCGAAGTGTAATACCGGGGAACCGTAGCCGGTACCTTCGGTGCGTG
>DFUX01000036.1 GCA_002379855.1 Cloacimonetes bacterium UBA4175
TTAGAACACGGACAACAGCCGAATTATATACCGCGTTATCGCGGCCATCGGGATTCAGACTGATCGGCAACGATCCGGCCGGGTGGCTATGAGCCGTGATCCTGTCTTATAAAGCCTCAAAACAAGCACCCAGCCAAAAAATAACCGGCATCAATTCCTTGACAACCGCATAAATAAACCGATACATTCCGCAATATCCTTCATAGCTCCCGCCTTTGCTGCGACTGACTTTGGTGCCATCATCCTTAGGTCATCCTTATAAATTATAAGGTTGACCCCAGGAAGACCCAGGCAGGAACCCGGGAATCAAATGAGGGCAATCCTCCTCCATAATATATAGGTGCTACGATCACGCCGCGGAAAGGTGGATAGTTGAAATGGTGAAAAAAAAGAGGTGCAGTTATAATAATGCAAGCCAAATTGTATTAAATGCAACAACGGCGGGTGTGAAATCCCCGCCGCTGCTCTCGGTCAATAGCTTTATAAATATGGGTTAGTCCTGCATCCTGATGGCCTTCTTGGGGCACTTCTCGATGCAGATGCCGCAGCCGACGCATTTTTCCTTGTCGATGCTATGCGCCTGTTTCAGCTCGCCCGAGATGGCTTCCACCGGGCAGGCTTTGACGCAGATGGCGCAACCGATGCAGGCTTCAGGGTCAATCTCCGCCTTTTTACGGCTACCCGCCAACAGGTCAAGGATTGCCTTGGTGGGGCAGGCCTTGGCGCATAAGCCGCAGTTGATGCACTTGTCATAGTCGATCCTGGCGAGGTTGTTGCTCACGGTGATGGCCTGAACCGGGCATTTGCGAGCGCAGATTCCGCAGCCGATGCAGGGGTTGCCGGTGCCGCAGACGGCCTTGGCGTCCGGTCCCTTGGCGAGGGACGAACATTTGATGTGGACAGCGCAGTTTTGGGGCACCAGTTCAATCAGCTTGCGCGGGCAGGCTTTGACGCAGGCTCCGCAAGCGGTGCATTTGTCCCAGTCCACCACCCGCATGCCGTTCTCATCGAGGCTAATTGCCCCAAACATACAGGCTTTCAGGCAATCGTTGTATCCGATGCAGCCCCAGAAGCAGGCATTTGGCCCTCCCGCGATACTGGCGGCGGATTTGCAGGACTCGATGCCGTCATAGGTATATTTCCAGTTTGTGTTTTTGTAACCGCCGGAAGAGCAGTGGAACACCGCGGCTTTCTTTTGCATGGAACCCGCCTCGGTGCCCATGATGCGGGCGATATGGGCAGCCACTTCCGCGCCTCCGGGAGCGCACAGGTTCACCGGCGCGCCGTCATGCACGACCGCGTCAGCATAACCGGAGCAGCCTGCCTTACCGCAGCCGCCGCAGTTGGCTCCGGGCAGGATGGCGGTGATCTCTTCCACACGGGGGTCGGTCTGAACACTGAAGAACTTCGCGGCGATGGCGAGGATGATGCCAAAGACAAGCCCCATGATCCCCAATATGATCACCGGGATGAGGACCTGGGAGCCGATGCTGGCTGCGAGTATGGTTGTAACGATCATCTTTCAGCTCCTTCAGATCTTGAGGCCCATAAAGCCGTAAAAAGCCAGAGCCATGGTGCCGGCAAGGATCAGCCCGCTGGCAAATCCCCGCATGCTTTTGGGCATATCGACCAGTTCGAGCCGTTCCCGGATTCCCGCCATTGCCAGCAACACAAAGGTGAAGCCGACTCCGGACAGGAAGCCGTTAAGGGTTGCCCAGAGGAAGTTGTATGTGGAGCCGTCAGGCAGCGGGGTGACGTTCAGGATGGCCACGCCCAGCACCGCGCAGTTGGTTGTGATCAGGGGCAGATACACGCCCAGCGATTTGTAGAGCGCCGGAGCATTCTTCTGGATCACCATTTCCACAAATTGCACCAAGGCGGCGATAGTGAGGATGAAAGCCAGGGTGCGCAGATATTCCAAGCCGTTGGCCACCAAAAGATACTTGTCGATCAGGAAAGTAAAGGCCGAAGCGACGGTCATCACAAAGATCACGGCCATGCCCATTCCAAAGGCGGAATCCAGCTTTTTGGAGACACCCAGGTAGGGGCAAAGGCCGAGGAATTTGGCGAGCACGAAGTTCTGGATAAAGATGGCGCTCACGGCCATCACGAAAAGTTGTCCGAAGAATCCCATTATCTTTTCTCCTTCAGCATGTTGATCGCAGCCATCAGGAAGCCGAGGGTGAAGAAGGCCCCCGGGGCGAGGATCGCTATCAGCATGGGATTGTAGGATTGAGGCAGAATCCTCATGTCAAGCCAGGTGCCGTTGCCCAGAAGCTCGCGAATGGTTGCCACCACGCTGAGGGACAGCGTGAATCCCAGGCCCATTCCGATGCCGTCTGCCATCGAGTTTAGCACATTGTTTTTATTGGCAAAGGCTTCCGCGCGGCCGAGGATGATGCAGTTGACCACAATCAGCGGAATGAACAAGCCCAGGCTCTTGTGCAGATCGGGAAGGTAAGCTGCCATCGCCATGTCCACGACGGACACAAACGCCGCTATCACGACCACATAGACAGGGATGCGGATTTTATCTGGGGTGATGTTCTTGATCAGGGAGATCATGATATTGGAGCAGATCAGAACGAAGGTTGCCGCGATACCCATGCCGATGGCGTTTTTTACCGAGGTGGTCGTTGCCAAAGTGGGGCACATGCCAAGCACGATCACGAAAGTGGGATTTTCTTTGATGATTCCCTTGGTAAGTTCTTTGAAAAAGCTCATGCTTCCACCTCCGGTAGCGTATTGGCGCGGGATTCAATATCCTTTCTGATAATGGCTATGGTTTCCCTGATCGAGTTGGTAACCGCGCGGGTGGTGATGGTGGCTCCTGTCATGGCTTTGACCTCGCCTCCGTCTTTGTCCACCAGCAGCTTTTCTGGCAGCAGCCCTTTGAACCTTTCCGCAAAGCTGTCGGAACTGCAATTCGCTCCAAGGCCGGGAGTTTCGGCTTGCTCGATCACCTTGATGTTGATCAGTTTGAACTCCGTATCGATAGCAGCCATGGTCTTTACGTTGCTGCTATAACCATGTTTTTCCGCTGATAAGATATAGCCGAGGATTTTGGTCGAATCTGCTTTTGCGGTCGCGATGTAATAGACCAGCGAGTCTGGGGTGGACGCACCCTCGGGCAGATGAATCACAACATCGCTGAACTCTGCGTTGGGGATCAGCTTAGCCATCGCTTCCTGCGCAGCAACCCTCTTCAGCTCGTCAATGCGCGGTTTGGTGACGGAGTTCACATAGGCCAGAATGGCTGTGGCGACCACGCAAAAGGCCAGCAGGATGAATCCAAGTTTGAGATAAAACTTCATTTCTTGATCCTCCCAAAAGCTTTGGGCATCGTAATCTTGTCTATCAGAGGGGTCATCACGTTCATAAACAGGATGGAATAGGAAACCCCTTCCGGATATCCGCCCCAAAGCCGGATTATCACCGTCATGAGGCCGCAGCCGATGGCATAGATGACCCTGCCCTTTTTGGTGAGCGGGCTGGTGGTGTAATCGGTGGCCATAAAGAAGGCGCCGAGCATCAAGCCCCCGGCAAAGATGTGGAAGAAGGGGAGCATCAGGGAATAACCGGTGCCCTTGATCCCACCCAGGAAGAATGTGAGCACAAACACTGTACCGATGTAGAATAGGGGAATCCGCCATTCGATGATGTTTTTCCAGAGCAGATAGGCTGCGCCCAGAAGCAGGGCAAACACCGAAACCTCGCCGATGCAGCCGCCCACATTGCCCCAGAAAAGCTGTTGCAGGGTGCCCAGATCGAAGAGGCTGGTGAAGATGTTGTTGCTGATCACCGAGTTCAGGCTGTCGGAGCTTGTGATAGTATTTACAAAGCTTGAATCACGCAGGGTTTGGGCTACCTTGAGAGGTGTGGCGCTGGTCACCAGGTCGTAGGCCTTGGGAGCCACAGTCTGCAGGTTCTGGTGGATCAGGTCAAGGTTGCTGATGCCATTGATGGAAGCCTGGCTGAAAGGACGGGAAAGGGTCTTAATCCAAGTGTCGCCGCTGGTCATCAGGGATGGCCAGGACGCAAGCAGAAAAGCCCGTCCCAGCAGGGCGGGGTTGACCGGATTGTTACCCAATCCTCCAAAGACCTGCTTGCCGACCGCAATGGCGAACGCCGCGCCTAACACCGGAAGCCACCAGGGTGAATTAGCTGATATATTATAGGAAAGCAGCATGCCGGTGAGGAAGGCGGAGCCGTCAGAGATGGTGATGGGCACCTTGCGGAGTTTTTGGATCAGGGCTTCGGTCAGGACGGCCGACAGCGCGCCCAGCAGGGTGAGCCAGAGCGAACGCCAACCCCAGTAATAGACGGCAAAGACCAGCGCGGGCAGCAAGGCGATGACCACGTTCCACATCACGTTGGGGATGCTGGTGCGGTCATGCAGGTGTGGGGCTGGAGAGACGATGAATTTATCTTTCATGATGTTGTCCTTATTTATTGCTGGCCCGTTGTTCGGCGATGCGCAGCTTGCCGGTGTCGATCCACTGGACAATACGAATGTGCGCCGGGCACACATAGGCGCAACTGCCGCACTTCATGCAGTCGTCCAAACCGGCTTGCACAGCCAGGTCCAGATTGTTGCCCTTGACCGCCTGCGCGATCAAGCTGGGCATCAGGTTCATCGGGCAGACATCCACGCAGCGGGCGCAGCGCAGGCAATTGCGCTCTTTGATGCTACGGGCTTCCCTGGTGTTCAGCAACACAAGGCCGGAACATCCCTTGGCTACCGGCGCGTCCAGCGAGGGAAGGGCGACGCCCATCATGGGGCCGCCGGAAATGATCTTGCCGATATCGCCCGTGATGCCGCCGCAAAAGTTTACCAGTTCATAGAAAGGTGTGCCGATGCGCACTTTGAGGTTTTTGGGATTCTGCACGATGGAACCGGTGACCGTGGTTATCCGCTCTACCAGAGGCTTCCTGAAACGGACGGCCTCATAGATGGCAGCCGCGGTGCCTACGTTTTCCACCACCGCGCCCACAGCCATGGGCAGACCGCCTGCGGGCACCTTGCGGCGGGTGATGGCATAGATCAGTTGCTTTTCCGCGCCCTGGGGATACTGCAATTTGAGGGGCGCCACGCTGATCTGGCTGTCATCCGCGGTGAGCTTTTGCATCAGGGCGATCGCCTCGGGTTTGTTGGCTTCGATGCCGATTATTCCACGGGGCGCGTTCAGGATCTTGAGCAGGATCTTCAGCCCCGCGATGACGTCTGACGCCCGTTCCAGCATCAGGCGGTAGTCCGCTGTCAGATAGGGTTCGCATTCCACCCCGTTAAGGATAACGGTGTCGATGGGTTTGTCTTCAGGAGGGGAAAGCTTTACAACGGAGGGAAACCCCGCTCCGCCCATGCCGCAGATTCCTGCCTCGGCAATCCTGCTTCTGATCTCCTGCGGGGAAAGCTCCAGATAGTTTGGATCGTCAGCCAGCTCCACCCAGTTGTCGGAACCGTCGGAGCTGATCTCGATGCCCAGTTGCGGTGTTCCGGAGGGATGGGGGAAAATGTCGATTTTGCTAACTTTGCCGCTGATCGAGGCATGCTGGGGGATGGATACAAATCCCGAGGCATCGGCGATCTTCTGCCCGGCCTTCACTTCATCACCCACCTTTACCAAAGGCGTTGATGGGGAGCCTATGTGTTGGGACAGAGAGATGATAACCTTCTGGGGAAGGGGAAGTTCCTCTATTGGAACCGAGGCGGAGTAGTGCTTGTAATCATGGGGATGCACACCCCCGGGAAACGTTTTTAGCCGCATTGACACTCCAATGCTCTAAAAGAAGAGCTGAATAACTAAATTTACTCCAGAATATGGGAACGCCAAAATAAGGCAAGTTTTTTTTGGCAGGCTTGTGTGAAATAATCCTACAACTAAGTCTAACAACTTGATAGAGAAGTTGATAGGAGATTCGTCCCGAATAAGGTTTCAGAATAATTGTGCTGGTTTGAGGTTTGGTTTCTGCTAAATATCCATACTCGTTTGTTATGTAAATCTGTGGAACCTTGTCCTGGCCTTGCTTTCAAGCACTCCGCTTGCTAAAGCATTCCAAATAATACTATCAAAACTTATCCGTCTCCCATGCGGCTATCGTTTTACCCCAGAAGCAGTTAGCCTATCTTCCTTAGGTCATCCTTATAAAAGTTAAGGATGACCTAAGGAAGACCAAGGTTTGGCATCGAGGCGGAAAGCAGGGCGCGCCAGCTATCAATAAATCCATAAAGAGGATAATAGACTGCCGTGCGCGGTTTGGATTGAACGCATTTGCCCTCGTATGTGGTTGTATCCAATTTTGTGGAACAGCTTGTAATGAACAACCTGCTTTGCACTTGCAGGCATCGATGAACGAGCGGGGAGCCGTAAAACAATTTATCCTTTGACAAAATCGGGGCTGCCTCTTTTATACGTTTCAGAGAGTTTTGGGGAGAAGCTAAAATGTCCTTTGTCCATTTACACAACCACACGCAATACAGTTTGCTGGACGGAGCCTGCAGGGTTGACCGGATGATCAAGCTTGCGGTCGAGTATGGTATGCCGGCCGTGGCGATCACCGATCATGGCAATATGTATGGCGCCATTGATTTTTACAAGGCGGCAAAAAAGGCCGGAATCAAGCCGATCATCGGCACCGAAGCCTATATCATAAACGGAGATTTGAACAGCGAGCACAACAAAAGCGATAATCGCTACCACCTGGTGCTGCTGGCTCAGAACAATACAGGTTACCACAATCTGATCAAGCTTTCCTCTATATCCTTTATAGATGGGTATTACTACAAACCGAGGATCAGCAAGGCTGTGCTGGCTCAATACAGCGAAGGCCTGATCTGCCTTTCCGCCTGCATCCAGGGAGAGGTAGCCTCGCTGTTGGCCAATCACAGGGAGCAGGAGGCCAGGGAGGCCGTGGCCTGGTATAAAGATCTATTTGGAGACCGCTATTACATCGAGATTCAGGATCATGGCATAGAACAGGAACGCGAGGTGATGCCCCTGCTGATCAAACTCGCCAAAGAGATGGATGTGCCACTGGTGGTGACCAACGATTGCCACTACCTGCACCAGGAAGACTATGAAGCCCACGACATCCTGCTCTGCATCCAAACCGCCAAGGCTCTGAACGATCCGACCCGCATGCGCTACAGCAGCAATCAGCTTCATTTTCGCAGCCCCGAGGAAATGCGGGCTCTCTTTCCCGAGCATGAGGATGCCTATAACAATACGCTGAAGATAGCCGAGAGCGTGGATCTGGAACTGAAATACGATAAGTTTTTGTTGCCGGAGATCGACATCCCGGAAGGGTATGCGGACATGGGCACTTACCTGCGCCACCTGTGCGACGAAAACTGCAAGATAAAGTATCCGGAAATGACGGATGAGATTCGCTCCAGGATAGACTTTGAACTGGAAGTGATTCACCGCATGGGTTTCGACGGCTACTATCTGGTAGTGAAAGACCTGATCGACAACGCCCGCAAACAGGGTGTGCCGGTGGGTCCGGGGCGCGGTTCAGGAGCGGGCAGTATTGTGGCTTATCTGCTGGATATCACCAAGATAGATCCCATGCGCTACGGCCTGCTCTTTGAGCGTTTCCTCAATCCTGAGCGGATCAGCATGCCTGATTTTGACATCGATTTCTGCGCCCAGAAAAGGGGGCAGGTGATCGATTATGTGGTGCAAAAATATGGCCGCAGCAGCGTTACGCAGATCATCACCTTTGGCACTTTGGGCGCCAGGTCGGTGATCAAGGACGTTGCCAGAGTGCTCATGGTGTCTGCCTCCGAGGCCAACAATATCACCAAGACCATCCCCTTCGGCAGGAGCTTGGAGGATGCCTATAAGGAATCAGCGGATTTCAGACATCTGATCGAAAGCAACGAACAGTATCAAAACATCTACAAACACAGCCTGGTGCTGGAGGGGCTGATCCGCCAAACAGGCATCCACGCAGCGGGGCTGGTGATCGTGCCTGGCGACCTGACCGATTACATCCCCCTCACACGTGGCAACCAAAAGGATGGCGAAGACAATATCCTGGTTCAATATGAAGGCAAGTGGCTGGATGAGCTGAAGTTTCTCAAGATGGATATTCTGGGACTGAAAACCCTTACCCTGATCCAAAAAACCGTCGATCTGGTGCAGCAGTCCCACGGTGTTACTGTGGATGTGGAGAATCTGGATCTGACGGATAAAAAAGTATTCAATATGCTTGGCAAAGGCGAAACGGACGGGGTGTTCCAGTTTGAATCTGACGGCATGCGCAAGTATCTGATCGATCTCAAACCCAACATGTTTGAAGACCTGATCGCCATGGTGGCGCTATACAGGCCAGGCCCGATGAAGTTCATAGACAGCTTTATCGCCCGCAAGCACAAAAAGGAAAAGGTGGTCTATGACCATCCCATCATGGAGGCGGCGCTCCGGGATACCTATGGCGTGACGGTGTATCAGGAGCAGGTGATGCGCATCTCGATCGAGATTGCCGGTTTCACCCGCGGGGAAGCCGACAGCCTGCGCAAGGCAATGGGTAAGAAAAGCCTGGATCTTTTGCAGAAGTTCCGTCAGAAGTTCATGGAAGGCACGGCTGCCAGAGGTGTGTTAGCCAAAATCGCGGAAAAGATTTGGCAGGATTGGGAGAAGTTCGCGGAATACGCCTTCAACAAGAGCCATGCCACCTGCTATGCCCTGGTTGCCTATCGCACAGCCTGGCTCAAAGCCCACTATCCGGTGGAATTCATGGCAGCCCTGCTGTCTTTGGAAGATGATCCCGCCAAGATTCCCCAGATCATTGAGGTTTGCAAAAACATGGGCATCACGATCATCGCCCCCAACGTCAACCGCAGCGACAGGGAGTTCACCGTGCATGGCAAAGAGGTGCAGTTTGGCCTGCGGGCGATCAAGAATCTGGGCGAGGCGGCCATCTCCTGCATCGTGGAAGACCGGCACAAGAATGGACCTTATTCAAATATATTCAATTTCTGCTCACGCATGGACAGCAGCGCGGTGAACAAGACTGTGTTGGAAAGCCTCATCGCCTGCGGGGCAATGGATGAATTGGAAGGTACCCGGTCCCAGAAATGGGCGGTGATCGAACAGGCGTTGGCTTTCAGCAACGGCGAGCAACGGGATAAAAGGCTGGGGCAGACCTCGCTGTTCGACCTGATCATAGATGATCATGAGGCTGAGGAATACTATCCGCCCCTGCCTCTGGAACAGCCTTGGAAATATGGCTATCAGATGGCGAAGGAAAAAGATGTGCTTGGGTTTTACATGAGCGGGCATCCCTTGAATGAATACCTCAGCCTGGTCAAGTATTTTACCAATACCACCTCCCTCACAGGCAAAGGAAGGTCAGGCCAGGATCTCACCCTGGCTGGCATCATCAACCAGATCTCCCGTAAGAGGGACGCCAAAGGGAACCCCATCGCCTTCGTGGAGTTTGAGGATCTGAGCGGCAGGTTTGAAGTGGCGCTGTTCAACAAGGATTACGAGTCTTTCCTGCCACTTTTATCTCCAGGCATGATCTATATTGTAATGGGTGTAAAATCCGGTTATGACCCCAATGAGGACAGCATTCTGCGCGTTATTCCGGATCAAATCATTCCAATCGAAGAACTGTCCCACAAAACAAAAGGCGAGTTGCAGCTCAGCCTCGATGCGGGCAAGCTGACCCCGCAATGGCTGGATGAGTTTTCACTCCAGATGGATAAATCCGGTGGGGGGTTCGTCCTGCTGACCACTCTCACAGACCCAAATGGCGACAAACACATCCTGGAATCCGCCCACAAACTCTTCCCTGGCAATCAGATGCTGCAATGGCTGGAAGAGCAGGGAACGGAGTTTCAGCTTAAGATCAGCACCGCTGGCAATGAGAATAACTCTTAGTCTCTTTCTGTTGCTAATTGTAGCCTGCACATCCCTGCAAGCGCAGGAAATCTTCTTCGAGTGCTATGGGGAGTCGGTGGAGTTTCTGGCCGTGATTCCCTACAACGACCTGATCTTTAAGGAAGGCAGGCAGGAAGCTGAATATCAGTTTTCTGTATCCATCAAGGACTCCAATGGGCGGCAAGCGGCTTCCCTTGAACGAACTCTGCTTATTCCTCGTAAAAGCTGGATGCAGGACAATGCCATTCCCTTGTTCTTCCGGGAAAAGCTGTCTCCCGGCAAATACACTGCCCAGATCAGATTGCGGAATCTGGTGTTGGGAGGCAAAAACAGCTTGGAACGCAGCTTCTCGGTCGGTGCCTCTTCCACACAGATCGGGCAGGCGTTTCTGGTCTGCCAAAAAGAAAGCCTGGAGTTTATCCCAAGCGGAATGAATGCCCTCGGGTTCCCTCTGGAAGCGTTCCGGATACGGCAATCCTATTCCCTGCCGGTGGACAGCCTGTTGATCCGCCTGGATGATGTGGCAACCGTCCGCTATCCCGAGCACGGGAATCTGAACACAGACATTGTGAGCCTGGTAAACGATCTGCAGCCGGAGCATGTCTCTCTTACCCTATTTGAAGGGAACATCCGCTATGATATGGAACCTTTTTTCTATAATAAATGGTTTAGCTACAATCAGCGCTATAGTTATAAAGACCAGATCGAACAGCTCCGCTATGTGGCGAATCAGAATGAATGGCGCAGCCTGAGAGCTGTTCCCAAAGCTGATTATCAGGAAGCGATCGAAAGGTTTTGGCAGGTCCACGATCCCACCCCGGGCACCATTCGCAACGAAGCCAGGGAGAGATTTAACGAAAGGGTGATCACCGCGGATGAGCGTTACACTCTGCATAAAAGATTAAAGGGCTGGAAATCCGACCGGGGTAGAATATACATCAAATATGGGGAACCAGACGAGATTGTGGCTGAGTCTCAGCCGCTGGATGAGGATCCCTACATCGTCTGGACCTACTTTAAGGAAAAGCTGGAATTTATATTCACAGATACCGGCGGTTACGGACAATATAAGTTGAGGAACAAAGATGAAGAGTTATAAGATTTTGCTGGCTTTGTTGCTATGCCTGTTGTCAGGCACTCTTTTCGCTTCGGATTTTTTGAATGTTCACGTTGGTACCCAGAGGTTTTTGGACAAAAATCAGAACACTGTGATCCATATCGATTATCAGATTCCCTACAACGGTCTGGTGTTTCAGGCCTTCAAGGGAGGATATTTTGCCCAGGTGGAGATGAAGGTGGAAGTGATGGAGGCTGACAGCCTGGTCTTTGAACAGGTGATCACGGACAATATCGGGATCACCAACAAAGACGATATCAACTCGTCCAAATCCTATCTAAATCGGGTCAGCTACCAGATCGACCGTCCTCATTATCAGTTTAAGCTCAGCGCCACCGATGTGTTGTCGCAAAAGCAATTTTTCTGGGGCTTTAGCGCGGAACAATTGCATCCACAGGTCAACCTCAGCGATCTGGAACTCTGTTCTGAGGTGCGGCCGGACAGCAGTTCCTATCTGGAAAGATTCCATCGGGGAAAAACTCTCTACCGAACCCAACCATCGCATATCTTCGATAAAAACGACCAGGAGTTTATGAACCTGTATTTTGAGGTTTACTCAACTGAGGAACAGCGAGCAGAGTCAAGCCTTCTGGTGCTGACAGTGGAGAAAGACAGTCTGATCATATTTGACCAATACATTGATTTTATTCCCCTCAGGAGCCAGGAAGGCATCAGCCTGAAAATCCCGCTGCAAGAACTGAGCGTGGGCAAATATGTCGGCAGCCTCGATCTACAACTGGGTGAAAAGAATGAGCATCGCGAGTTTGAATTCTTCGTCACCGAACCAAAAGCCAGTCTCTTTTATCTATTCACCAATCCGGATGACGATCTGCGTCTGCTGAGGTATTTTGTAGGCTACAGCGAACCCGCCCAATGGAAAAGTTACGACGAACAAACCAAGCGCAGGTTCGTCAGCCAGCTGTGGAAAGACTGGTCACAATCAGGCACGATGAGTACCCAGGCGGCGATTGATATAGTGCGGGAAAGGGTGGATTACAGCAACCAGTACTTTAGTTTTTTCGACCAGGGCTGGACCACGGACATGGGCAGGATCCATATCCGCAATGGGAAACCTGATGAGATCGAAAAGGGTACTTCATCTGATGACACCCGCTATGTGCGCAAAGACTATCAGATCTGGAAATACAGCAGCAGAAATAAACCCGTGTATCTTTTTGTGGACATTCAAATGAACGGCAACTACCGCCTTATCTATGTGGACAATGATGACAGGGAAAGCTCGAATCCTGACTTTCTTAGATATTTGGGAAGCGATTTCGACACTTCATTGTTGAACAATTAAGTTCATTGATCAGGATTGCGTGTTCCACGGCTAAGCAATCAGGCTCTTTTCCAAGTTAAGTGGTTTTGTAAAGAGAGCCTCAAAAAACTGGCACAAAAGCATCCTGTAGATGCTCAATCTTGTAACTGTCGGTTTCGGGGTAATAGAAGACCACAATTACGTCAAATCGTGTTTTCTGCTTGACATGATCTGGATTTTGTGTAATATATCTTTGTGCGGTGAGTGATATCCGTTTTCTCTTAGTGTAGGAGATACTCATTAGCGCGAGTTTCATAGAGTGCCTGGAGCGTGTTTTAACCTCGACAAAGACGAGATTGTCCTTATCTGAAGCGATGATGTCGATCTCACCAGCATCACTGCGGAAATTTTTACACAGTATGTTATAGCCCTGAGCTGCGAGGTATTTGGCAGCGAGGTCTTCGCCGATGTGAAAAAGCTCAACGGTTTTACGTTTTTCCATAAGTCGAAAAAACACTTGACGGAAATTCTGTCAATTATATTTATGGGTCATGATAAGAAAATACACCGTAAGGTGGAGGGAAGTATGAAGAAACTAATAATTTGCCTTTATGTTCTGGCAGCTATGTTTAGCATGGCGCATGCCGCGCCTTTTCAGACATTGGGAATGCTGCGTACGCCTGACGCATATGTGTTGCCCAACAAGTCAGCGGAATTGTTGCTGGTTGGATATTACAGAGACTTTAAGGAAGGATATGCCAACGATAAATACAGCGGCATCACTCCTTATGGCATGATTGGAGTGGGGATTCTGGACAGGATCGAGCTGGGATTCTTTGGTGGAGACGATGTCTATTTCATGAATGCCAAGATCAAGGTTTTGCAGGAAACCCCCAAGATTCCACAGTTGGCTGTGGGTATGGACAACATTTTCTCCCCTGTGAATCATCGCAGGGCTCAGGACTACAAGCCTGGCCTGCCGCCGGATCCAGATTGGGAATATGCCGACCATCCCGACAAAACTGACTATGAGTATTACTCTCCGTATGCAGTTATATCCAAGCAAGCAGTGTTGGGCGGTCTTTCCTGGATGTTCAACCTGGGTTATGGAAGCAATCGCTACACTGGCCAGGTTCCACGTTCCCGCGTATTCAGCGGGGGATTTGCCTCGATAGAAGTGTCTCCCTTCAGGAATTTTGCCGTACAGAGCGAATATGATGGTAAAGACTTCAATGTTGGTATGAAATACTCGATCAAAAACTTTACCATCAAAGCAGCAGGGCAGTCGGTGGAAGACTTGGCAAAAAAATCCGAAGGAAACCAGTTGAACAAAAACGTCCGTGTGGCAATGGGGATATCCTATCTTTTCGACAAATACGCGGAATCCCAACGCAGGCCTGACCTGAGCCGCTATGCCAAAACCACAGACTTGCAGGGGACCGGGATCACTCCCGAGACCGAAGTGCCTGTGGGAGTTGGTTCCGAGGTCGCGATTGCAACCCCCGGCACCACGACGACACCTGAGATTGTAGGTTCAAGCGCGTACAAAGAACTTTCACCTGAAGTAAAAGATTTGCTTGCAGAGCTTAGAAGTCTGCGTGAAGAAAGGCAGAAAGCCCAAAAGGCCTTGGAAGACCTTCGCAAGTGGCTGCAGGAACTGCAAGAACAACAATAGTTTAGCAAGTACTAGCGATGCCACGTGATGTGTAGATTATCGAATTCGTACTTCCTTTGAAGATAGAAATTCAGGATGTGGTGCAGGCGCCGCATCCTGAATTCTACATTATCGTCAAGCAGTTTAGAGTAAGTATTTTAAGAGAGCGGGTATATGAAAAAGCACCTTAAGTTGTTTCTCCTGACAGTAATCGCACTGATGTTAGTTTCATCGGCATTCTCTTTGGAGCGGCCCAGACCCACAGTCGCCCAAAGAGAAATCTATTCTGACCCCCAAGTGCGGGATGCTGTCATTTTCCTCAAAGACCGTCTTCCTCAGTTGATTACAACAGACAAGGAGAAGGCGCTGGAAGAGTATATGACCCACGTGGAGAACCTAAACAAGCTTGAAGAGCTTGATGTTCTCTATCTGGTGGGACATTTCTACTCTGTATCGGACAACCCTCAAAAGGCTATTCCTTTCTTTGAGCTGCTGATCAATGACCCCAGATTGGGTGACAACGCAAGGCAGATGTTGAATCTGCTTTTATATTATCGGGCGGTGAATTATCTAAAGGGCGACAACCAAGCTGCCACAGTAGATTATATCGAGGATATACTCAATCTTTTCCCCACAGGCAAATATTACCCAACCTATCTGTATCTATGGGCGGACATTATATCTGAAAGCAGTAGGCACCAAGAAGTTAACGATTATCTAAAGAACTACAATGTCAACAGGGAATGGCTGCAAAACAGCTTCCGGCCCCGCAAAGAAGCACTTGTAAGGCGGATACAAGCCCTGAGTTTTGACCAACTCTACCAAAATCCGACCAATGAGGAATACCTTGCACTGGAAAGTGAGATCAATTCTATCCAGACTGATCTGCAAACCCTCTATAATGAGGTAAAATCCATGCGTGGGGTGATCATGCTCGACGCGTTGGATAAGATCGCCAAAGAGGAGTTGGCCCTGCTGGAGGAACTGAAAGCCCAATTAAAATCTTACGTTGAACCACCCCCACTGGATTGGGAACTACTTGCATCACCTGACTATCGGGGAACAGGCAAAGGACCTTATGACAGATATCGCGAAGGCGCTGTGCTGCTGCAACAACTCAAAGGGACGGCAGAGTATTACGGAAAGGTGATCGAAGTTCTTAATCGTTTCTTTGATAAGCGTTACGACCTCTTTGTTAAAGACGATCCCTCGGTCAAAGGCAAAGGTTTCAGTGATATGGAACTGACCAGGCTGATCGACATCGAGAGAAACATCAGCATTTATAACGATATCATTTCCTCCATCGATGAACTGATGGCTGATCCCGCATATCCATCCCATAATATCGATCTCGGACCCCAACGCCAGGAGTACGTGGAGAAACTGGCTGACTTGCAGAGCAGAAAATCGCTTTATCTGGGTATGCGCAAACATGAAGATCCAGTGGAAGAGGCTATTTTTAACGAATTGTTGGAAGAGTATTATGCCCTGCACAGGGAAAAAGAGATGCTCGAAGACCTGTTGCCCCAGGTGGAAGAAGTGATGACAGCTATGGTTAGAGAAAGGTATCCGAAGACCATCCAGGGCGATATCCTTGCTCAACGGGAGCTGGCCGCGGATAAGGTCTCGCAGGGTTTTTTAGGCGGAGAAGATGTTGGGGATTTCTTTGCTAATCTTGATTTTATCCAACTGGAACTCGATTACCGGAACCTAAGATACCGTGATTTGCAGCGCCAAAAAGTGGCAGCGACCCTCTCTGAACAAGAAATGCAGGATCAGTATAATCAGATTTTGGCAGATAAGGCAGCCCTACTTCAGAGGCATCAGGATTTTGTTTCCGCCAATCCTGGTTTCCAGGCTTTGGAACAACCTGGCGGTGGATATCTGATCAACAACTCAATTCTCTATTACAATATGGCTGAGCTTCAGTATGCGGTTGATCTCGACCGTCCCGAGCTGGCCTTGGCATATTACCGCAAAGTGCTGCAGACAGATCCAGATTTCTTCCTGAGAGACTATGCTCTTTACAACATAGCATATTTGAGCAGCGAGGTTAAGAGAGAAGAGCTTGATCCCAAAATTGCAGAATACCGCAAGAATAATCCCAACTCCAGCCGTCCAGCATCCCTTCGCTACAAGGAATCGGATTTCCGGGAAGCAATTTCGGCATACCAGGAAGTGACCACAGACACCCGCTATCAGAATTCTTCCATCCGTGACGAGTCTTTATATCGGTTGAGCGTTCTCTATTTTCTGATTGGTGCGGATGCGGATGAGCCCATAACTTATTACGAAAAAGCGAATAATGGTTTCAATCAGCTGATCGCGGACGAAAACAGCAGTTATCGCTATGAGGCTCTTTATCAGCGGGGTTGGGTGAATATGAACCGGGGAGACCTGGAGTCCCTTAAACTGGCTATGGCAGATTTTACCAGCCTGCTGGAAGCGGTTGACAGCAAAAAGATAGAAAACGCTAATCTGGCTCAAGATTTTAAAAACAATGCTGTAGAAAACCTTGCCTACACACTGATAGCCTTGGATGGAGTTGATTACACCGCAGAGGCGCAGGGGGTTGAAGAAATCCAGCTTGCCATGGCAGATTACAAAGACCTTAAAGTCAAAGACCGGGTTATGGAAAAAGCCGCTCTCCTCAAGATCGGCATGCAGGCGCCGCTTCAGGCGATAGACTATATGGAACTTCGCTTGAAATCTTCTCCGCTTGAGCTTACCAACCCCACAATCGTGGACTCGATCATCAAGCTGTACCATACGCCTGGACTGCAGTTGAGACCCGGACAGGACCTGGCTGAGATCCGCACCGCCAAATACCAGTTTATTCTCGACCAATATAACAATAGTTCTGAATGGTACGCCCAGAATGTGAGCGGCAAAGACTATAGCGACCCGACGATTTCGCAGCAACTCGACATCGTCCGCAATGCCTATGAAGAGATCAGGATACGACACTATAACGCGGTTGTCAGGGATCCTTCCTTGGAGAATCTGGCTGCGTATAACCAGCATATGGAGGATTTTGCCGCATATCGGGAACTTACTGCGCAAGACCATGACCAGTGGGTTAAGGAACAGGACAAGGCGAATGTTGCATTGACAATGGTCATGGCAGACAAAATAGATCAACCTCAATACCATATAAAGGCTATCGACTCCCTCAACAGATTTAACAACAAGTATCCAGATAATACAGACTATTTTAACTTCGAGGGACTGTCTTTCAAATACTCTCAGAGAGCCTATGCAATCTTGGCTGAAAACATTGGCAAACCGGAGTATATACCGCCCAGAGGCACCCCTGCTACCCAGGAAGACCTCTACACTTTCTTCAGAGATGCCTCAGTGCGCTTCTATAACACTCTCCATAAGCCTGATTACCGAACAGATGCCAACCTGCGTAACTCGGCACAGGTGATCATGAATCTCGGGGAGATAGAGCTGAGTTTGGGGCACAGGGCTCAAGCCAAGACACATTACAAGCAACCCCTGGAGTTTGAAGAAACTCTGGAACCAGCCACCCGGCGCGATATCTATCTGCGTTTGGCCGGTATAGCCGAAGATGAGAAGAACTACACCGAAGCTGAAAGCTGGTATCGCAAAGCCTATGCCTTTGCACGCAACCAGCAGGATGCGGGAGATATTGACCAGCAAGTGAAGCTCCAAATCCAGAGCAGTTATGAGTCTGCCGAACAAAGTGGAGACTTCGCATTGGCCGCGGACGAATACTTGCGCCTGGCAGAGGAATACAAGACTGATACTGCCAAGTATGCCGGATACAGGTATCAAGCCTCTGAGGCATACAAAAAGGCAGGCCTTTATCAGCCAGCAATTGATCTGAAGCTGGACCTGGCGAAAGCCAATCCCGCTGTGAACGAAAAATACTACCTGTATTATGAATCCTGGACCATAGCGGATTCCCTGATGCGGGACGAGGAGCAGGGCTCCAGGCTCAAGGATGAGTTTATCGCTTTATATCCAGCCAGCAATCTGGCCTTTAATCTGCAAGTGCAGCAGATCGACAAACTTAGTAAGAACCCATCCCAAAGAGAAACAGCAGCGGAGATGTATCTGCAATTGCACGACTTGGTGAGAGCTAAGAAAGTGGACAATGGCTCAGTGGCACCTGAGCAGATCTACCTTTGGGCTTTGGACCTCTATCGTACCTCAAAAAATCAAGACAAGATCATCGAATTGCTCACATACTTTACCCGCACCTATCCCAACCATGAGCAGAATGCTGTTTTCCTGACCCTGCTGGCAGATGAGCATCTGGCAAGGGGAGATAACGATAAATTTGAGCAGTATTCCCGCGAGCTGTTCCTAAAGGATAAGACTCAGTATGACAGATATCTGACTACAGCCAACCGGAATCTAGGCAAGATAGCGATGGATTTCGATGCCGCTCATGCTGAGAAAGATTGGAACAAAGCTTTTGCCAAGCGGGATGAATTCCTGCAACTGGAAGCCAGATATGCCCGCGAAGGGTTGCCAATGGACAACTCCCAAGCCAAGGCGGTTTTTGCCCGCGCGGATGAGGAGTATAAGGTTGAACAAGCCAAAAATGCCTACCTAAAAAAGTTTGACCAGCAACTCAAAGCTATGGAGGATGGAACTTTCCTCAACAGTACGCCAGGTAAGTTGATCACAGTCAATCAAAACACATCCTGGCAGAGGCATTTGTTTGGCGGTAAAGCGAATCGTGTTCCTGGGTTGAGTTCTGTGGTAGAATCTCAATACCGGAGCATTTTAAAACTTATGAATCAGCCCGAAGCTGCGTATCTGGACAACCAGCGGCGTCTGCACGCCTTCGATTTGATCGGAAAGATCAACGAGCATGCGGCGGAAGCCATTAAGGTGCAGATCAATCGCTACCTTGATATCGCTGTTGAGATGCAGCCTTTCAAGAATCGCTCGCAGTATTCGCAAGCAGAATATGACAATCTGGTCAATAATGACCTGCTGCCCTTTGCTCAAACATATATAGATCAGTATAACGCAACTGCTCTTGAGCTTTATGAGCAGATGTATACGAACTACACCCTGGCTGGTTATTCAGATGAATACACTACCCGTGCTCAAGAGAAACTCGCGGCTAAGGGGTTGATCAAGGAATACAGGACGGAGAACTACCTGCCCAATGATGGTTGGAGTCTCACCGTTAATCAGAGTGGCAGCTCGCCCAATATCTACAAAGCATCGATAGGGCAGACCAGGACAGTCAGAGGTTTGCAGTTGGGCAAACTCAACGTTCCAGCTCAGAAAACACTGTCTGCAGAACGGCAGATCAAGGTGAAAGTTGCCCCTGATTTTGCGTTTCTGCATCTTGTGTATCCGCATGATCCCGTGCTGAAAGTTAATGGGGAGAATGTGGAATATGTACATGTGGCTGTGGACACTCTGGATGGTGGAAATCAAAACAGCATCCATTACGCCCTGCGTATTGACGGAACCTATTGGAACACAGGCGAGAACCTTGTGCAGTTTGAATTCCCCAATCCCATGACTGAATCTGCAGACCTGCACTGGAGTTTGGTGACCTATCTGGATGAACAAAAGCTGATTGCCTCACTGCCTGTGGAAACTATGAAGATAGGTTCCAAAGAAAACTGGACGGTTTTCTATATTGATCCGGAAACAGGTAAAACTGAAGAAACCAGAGCGATTGCCGCTGAAAAATTCGGACTTCCCCTGGATATGTCGGAACGCATGATCAACACCATAGCCAAGCCTATCTGGTGCAATGAATCTCCAGAATCACCGCGAAACGAACTGACTTTCCAGACCACATTTACACTCGATACTCAATTCCGCGAAGGCTATCTTGATTTTGTGGCTCCCAACTACGCCACTATCTATTTGAATGGAACAGTTTTGGATGAAAACTATCCGATGGATTACGATCCTGACCCATTCATGGCCTATCCAAGCAGGATAGAGCTGCCAGCCCGACTGATCGTGCAAGGCAAAAACACCCTGCAGATCGTGATTCAAAACAGCTCCCAATATCGCGGCATGTTGGCCGAGATCAATATTACCAAAACTGGAAAGGAGTAAATTGATATGAGAAAGGTATTACTTACGACGGCGTTGTTGCTGATGGTAGCCGGCCTCCTGGCTCAGGTGGCGATAGATCCTCGCAGTGGTTTTGCCAATATCCGCGAGACTCGAGCTCCCCAGGAGATTGAGATTCAGATCAAGGCAATGATACCCGATATCAGCGTTGTTCAGATTAAAACTGATACTTACTCCGAACCGGGAGAATATAATTATACTATAGATCTTGGCGTGATCCAAGAAGAAAGCAAAAAACAACTAAATGAATGGCAACAAGAAATTAATAATTGGCTAGAGGAGTCAAAATGAAAGCTAAACACACCCTTCTCGTAGTATTAGCTCTTGCAATCAGCATTGGGTTCCTGCACGCAACCCCTCAAGTGGTGGGCGGGGACAAAGTGAATTTGGGGACCATCTTCCAGGACAGCGGGTTTTTCGGCTATCTGATCCTGTTGACCTTCCTGGTCGGCATAATCTATGCCATAATCCGCTGGGTACAACTCTATCAGAGAGAGAAGCTGGATGCCAGCAACTTATACCTGAAACTGAAAGGCTATATCAAAAACGACCAGATCGATGAAGCAATCAGGATCGCTGAAAGCTTTAAGAACACCACTCTCGGTTTCATCTTCTGGAGCGGACTGATGGGGTTCAAGGATGCCCGCAAGGTTCATAAAGGCGAGGAACTCAATATGGCAGTCCAGAATTCCTTTGACGAAGCTGTGTTGCAAAGTGTTCACAAGATCGATTCAGGTCTTTTCTGGTTTGACACTCTGGCCCAAGTCTGTACCTATCTTGGACTTCTCGGTACCATCTGGGGTCTGTTGGAAGCCTTTGCGGCTCTTTCTGACCCGAAGGTTCTGGACAGTGAAAAGAACATCCTGCTCACCAGAGGAATCAAGGTTGCGATCGGCACCACAGCCCTCGGTTTGCTGGCTGCCATTCCTCTGACCTTGATCAAGGGCGCTTTCACGACCCGCGCTCAAAGGCTGATCAACGATGTTGACGAATTCAGCGTAAAACTAATTAACCATATCAACAGCTCAAAAGGATAAAACAATGGCTTATCGTCCTTCTGCCGGAAGGAACCAAAGAACATTCTCGGAACCCAAGATGATAGATCTGGTTCCGATCATCAACCTGTTTGTCACCATTATACCCTTTCTACTGCTGATTTTGGTGATCACACAGGTGGCTTTGGTTGCCTTGAATTTTACCCAGGGTACCGGTGGCGGAGAAGGAAATGTCGCAGGTGGCGGCAGCGGAGCAAAACGAGATATACCGATTGTAGAGGTGATAATCATGGCACCAGAGGATGCGGGAGAAAAGCTGTATCCTGGCTTTGAGATCCGCGAGCCCGGCAAAGCACCGGTGCCTTTGCATCTGGTAAACAACCAATACGACTATCTCGCTCTCGATTCAATGCTTAAAGATATCCGGAGCAGGTATCCCAGTCTCTATGATATCAACGTTGCTCCCTATCCCTATGTTCGTTACGAAACCTTGATCAAAACCATCGATATCTGCAAAAGCAACAGCTTTATAAACGCGCATTACAAAGCACCTCAAGTTATGTATTTCTCCAAGGGGGCATGATGAGCTACAGAATGAGATCACAAAAGCCCAACCGGCGCGTACGCAGAAAGTTCGAGGAAGCTAAAGGACTCTCCATTACATCATTGGTGGACGTCCTCACCATTCTGCTGGTTTTCCTGGTCAAGAACATATCGATGGAAGCTCAAAGGGTTACTGTGCCTGACAACATGAATTTCCCCTCCATAATGCAAAGTCATGACCTTTTGGAAAGAAAGGGAACGACCGCTATAAAAGTGTATCCCGACCGAATTCTGATTGGTGAAGAAAACCTCTATTTCGGCACCCTGCAAGAGCTGGAAACAGACCCGGTGAAACGCACCGAAATCCTGAAATATCTTCAGTCCACAGCGCAAAGAACAATGGAACTGAAAGACCAGGATGGCAATCCGTTGGAAACAGCTTTGCTGATCCAAGCCGATAGAACCATTCTCTGCCAGCATATCACAACACTGGTCGAATTGGGCACAAGCTCGTTCTATCAGTATATTTACTTTGCAAACCTGCTTGATCAGGACTGGCTTGGCAAAACTAAAACGGCTCAGGGAGGGTAAGGAGGCAAGATGGCAAAAACTCAACTTAACCTCATACTGAGCTATAAAGGCAAGACGCTCGACGTGATCAAACAAGGTAAAGATTTTACCAACAAGTGGATCATCGGCTCAAACAAGCGTCTCCTGTGGCAGATTCTGGATACGAGTTTCCCATTTCAGCACAGGCTGTTGATACAAAAAGGCGATAACAGTTATCTGCAGATGCCCCCCGGAGCCAGTCTCACTTGCAGCAAAGACGGCAAACCAGTGGAAACCGCGTATCTGCAGCAAAACGGAATCCTGCAAGGCGGGAGCCTGTTGCTGCGCAACGATATGGCGGGCACGATAAAGATCGCTCCGGATTGGGATATCAGCTATGAATACGCTGAACCCAGAGTTTTGCGGCTCACCGATCAGGAACAACGTCTGGTAGCCCAATACTCGCGCCGTGAGGCTTTAACGCCTTCAGAACGTGCAAACCGCACTCTGATCCTGGTTTGTCTGATAGTGGGAATCATCTTCCTGCTGGTTTATGACTATGTGTTGAAACCCAAGGCGGAAGCAGCAGCCACTCTGGCTGCCAAGCTGGCCGAACTGGAACGCGCGCAACGCATCGAAGCCATGATCGGTGAACCGGAAGAATTGCCGGAACAAGAGATGGAAGCGACTGGAGTGACTGAAATGGAAGGTGTTCCAAGCGAGGAAAGAACCACTACTGGTACGGGCAGACGCGCTCCTGCCACAGCCCAAGCCACCTTCGGAAGATTCCGCTCATCCGACCCCACCTCAGGTGCTTACACCAGCGGTCAGCCAGCCCAGCAAGCCACTGTGCTGCGTGAGTTCGTTACCGCAAGGCCGGGCAGCAGGATCGGTACAGGCGGATCAGGAGGCGTGGGGCCCAGCTTCGACGCCACCGGCGGTGGAGCTGGCAGTGGTTATTCGCCCAGCTTCAATCCCGGCGAAACGGCAAGGTACAACCAAACTGATCTGAGCCAGGTTGTGATTGGCCAAACCCCACGGGGCGGCACCACAGTCAGGCCAACCGGAAAGATCGATAAATTTACGGGAGATGCCTCAAAACTCGCTCCCGCGAGGAAGCCTTTGCCCCAATCGGCTCAAACTCAACGTATAATCCAGAGTTTTCAGTCACCCAGCATCTCGACCATCTCAGAAAACAATGTAGTTGGCTCAACCGCTGGAGCTTCCTCAGATGTCGATGATATCTATGGACAGCTATACGGACGCAAAGGACAGATAACTCAGCTATACCGCAAACACTCCGCCGTGCAGGCGTCATCGGGTTCGATCTCGATCAAGATGTATATCGACTCCAACGGCACGGTGGTAGCAGATGTTACGCCCAATAGCGCCAGTTTCACCCAGAGCTTCCTGCAGGAAGTGAAGAGATTGGTGGAGAACTGGACCTTCAGGGTTAGCAAAAAGACCATTTACCAATTCCAAATACGACTCAGCCAAAGATAAAACACATGTTACGGGAAGAAGAGACCCTGCTTTTTACGGCAGGGTCTTTATTTTAGGGCTCATCTGCTGCATGAATAAGGACTGAACATACTGTGTAATACCAAATCGCTTTCACCAAGCTATTTTATGCTATTTGTAAACTGATATTCTCTTGTAAATTCAGTGGAAAGGTTCCCCCGAAACAAGCCCTACCCGACCTCAAAACAAAAGCACCTCGTACTATATACCGTGTCATCACAGCCTATCGGGGTCCTCGCCGGATCGGCAACGATCCGGTGGGGTGGTTTGAGCCGTGATCCAGTCTTTTGGAAACAACCACCCGACCCAGAAATATACCACACCAGATTACATCACCGCGTCATCACGGCCTTCGAGCCGTGATCCAGTCTTTTGAAATGGCAGTGGAAAGGTGAAAAAGAGATCCAGTTGTAGTAATGCAAGCTAAACAGTATAAAACAAGCACCCAGTCAAAAAGTAACCGGCATCAATTCCTTGACAACCGCATAAATAAACCGCTACATTCCGCAATATCCTTCATAGCGCCCTCCTTTGCTGCGACTGGCTTTGGTGCCATCATCCTTAGGTCATCCTTATAAATTATAAGGTTGACCCAAGGAAGACCCAGGCATGAACCAGGGAATCAAATGAGGGCAATCCTCCCCCATAATATATAGGTGCTACGATCACGCCGTGGAAAGGTGGATAGGTGAAATGGTGAAAAAAGAGCTAAAAAACAGTCCGCCATTTCAGGACTTGACAGGGTACGAAACGAGGCCTTGCTTAAAAGTGTCGGCAAGGAAAGCAGGACGCATGGCTTTTGATCCGGCCTGCCATTCATCTGACTCCAAAGTGGCTGCTGACAGCAGAAAGTTCTTGACATCCTTGCCGCTATTAACAATTGTGAAGACAGGAGTATGAGGATGAAAGCTTCTATATTAGCAATCTGGATCCTGCTGTGTTGCGCCAGCTTCTATGGGCAGAGCGCGCCTGTGGAAGCTGTGAGCCGTCTGGATATCGAAGTGAACCAGGGCTTCGGCATGGGTATTGATACCCGACCCGAGAACCGATGGAGGTATGGACTTGGTACCAGCATTGGAGTGAACTACAATTACAAACCCGCACGCCGTTTTGAAATCCGGGGCGGGATCAGCGAACAGGTATATTACTCCAAAAGGTTGGTGTACCATCCCTATCCCTATGTGATGGAGATGGATTTTGGGCTTACCACCATTGCCACCCGTTTTATAGCGGGAGGCGACTGGACAATGCACGTTTCCGAAACCCGCCTTTCCCCTTATCTGGGTGCCGCCTTATACGCGGACATCGTGCATTATGCCAGGGCACGCAACTGGCTGTATTACCTCACGGAGGGGGAGCGTGAGAAGATGAATCTCAAGGATTCCTTTTCCAATCCTGTTCCCGGTGTGCAGTTCGGTCTTGGCCTGCGAGGAAAGACAACCAGGATAGAGCTGCGCTATTGGGAGGATATCCGCACCTTCAAAGTGCCAGTCAATCCGGTTAACAGGCAGCGCCGCAGCTACATTGGTATATCCGCCGCCTCGTATTTTGACAAAAGCTTCTAAGTGAAAAAAGCTACGCGGGAAGATCAGCGCGCGCTGATAGCTCCTGAGGGCAGGGGATAGTTTTCGTGCCTTGGCGCGGTGGATGATTTGTCGTCGTCAGTTCTCCACACACGTTTCCAGGCTTGAAGATACATTAACTGGCCATCGAAGCGGGGGAATATCTCCGACACGCTGTAGGAAAAGACATTAGCTTTGTGATAGCCATCCCAGATCATAGTGGATTGGCGGGTGGAGAGATCCATCCGCATCAAATCCGCCATTCCGTATTTTAGGCGGGAATATATGATGGCATCGCCACCGGGGTCGAAGGTGTAGGTAAAACAATCAGGAACAATGAAGCTTTCACCAGTTTGGCGGTCATGTACACTCAGAGGAGCGGGATAGCGGGTGAAACTACTACCAAAATAATCAATATCTTCGGTAGGCTCCTTCATGTTATGCGAGGCAAAATAGCGGAAGTTGCTGCTAACCTTGGCGTTGTAATAATGGGAAAAGTCTGAATCGAAAGCGGTGAAAATCAGGGTTGAATCCTGCTGGGCATCCAGCTTGCACAGAGCCTGAGTCGGAATATAGTAATCAAGGTAACTGCTGAAGTAGTAGTATTCCTGGGTATCCTCGGTGAAAATGGCATATCTGGCGGTTACCGGTTCTGGCAGGACGGTCCATTCCTCAGTTTGGATGTCCATCCTGGCTATCTGGCCATTCCGGATGGCTGTGAGGTAATTTCCATCGCTGGATAGCGCAGGTGCGCTATAATAGCCATTGTCATCCGGGCTTATCCTTCTATAATCCTGCCCATCAAAACCTACCCGGCAGATTGCAAATTTGGCGGCAAAATAGAGCCTTGAATTTTGCTGGTCTATCGCCAGGTATTGGGTATCCGTAATGGGCATGTCTTCCGGTGAAAGCGTGGTGACTGAACTGCCAATGCCATGCTTCACCAAGCGCTCGCCAAGGTGGAAGATCAGGTCGTCGGACACATAAAACGCCCTGCCCAGGTTGGCAATTTGCAAGCTGTTATCCTCTTTGAAACCGCTGCCGTTCGCGTTGATCACGCAAAACACCTTTTCAGGAATCGGTTCATTACAACTGTTTCCAGACAGCAGCATGAAGGCCGCCAGGATCACGATCGGGTACATCCAGCGCATATCATCTTCCCCCTTTGTGGTTACTAAAGCAACATTTGTATATTTTGCCAGGATGTCAAGCAATAAATTGCAAAAAGTATCTTTATTTTGTAGCGCAACCTGGCATCCTAACTCCGGACTTTTTTCGATTGACACAATAGTCACCTCCCCGCGAACATGCCCGCATGAACTACTATGTTGTCCATCTTCCGATATCCTTGCGCCAGGAGTATCATTATCGTTGTGAGCAGTCTCTGGCCGAAGGAACCCGTGTGTTGGTGTCATTCAACCGCAGGGATATGATCGGAATCTGCGGCAAAGCTTGCAGCAGCCCGCCAGACTTGAAAGTAAGGTTCAAGCCTGTGTTGGAAGTGTTGGATGCCAGGCCTGTATTGAGTTCGCGGCTGTTGAGGCTGGCGGAATGGATGGCAAGTTATTACCAATGTTCTGTGGGCAGCGCCTGTTTTGCCATGCTGCCCGCCTGGCTTACTCCGGATATTGATGCGGAGGTTAGATGGCTTGGCTCTGAGATACCGGATGAATATGCCAGGTTGCATGGCTTGCTGTCCGATGGGGAGTTCCACAAGGTATCGGAATTGAGGAAGGCGCTGAAAGGCGTGCCGGTCTTGCGTTTGGTGGAGACAGGTGAGGAAGCTGGCTATTTGGAACTAAAGCGTAAGCTCAGCGCCAAAGATAAGCCCAAAATATTGAACTATATCAAGCTGCTGCAGCAGGAACCCGCTTTGGATAATCTTCCCGCCCGGCAGAAGGAAGCTATGCAAATCATCCTTGCCAAAGGCGAGGACCTTCCCCTGGCTGAGCTGGCTCAGGATTTCTCCTGGTCGGTGTTCAAAGCCCTTGCCAAAAAAGGCTTAATCTCCATCTATCCGCGGAAGATCGAACGATCTTTTTTCCGTTACGACGGTTCCTCTGCCCGCAAGAATATCACCCTTAACGGTGAGCAGACGCAGGCCGTGGATGAGATCAGCAGCCATCAGGGCGGATTCCACGCGCATCTGTTGTATGGGATCACCGGCAGCGGCAAGACAGAGGTCTATATCTCCATGATCCGTCGCTACCTGCGAGAGGGCAAGGGAGTGATCTTCCTGATTCCGGAGATAGCCCTGACACCCCAGATGGTGGAGCGCTTTCAAGCTGAGTTCGGTGAGGTGCTGGCAATCAGTCACAGCCAGTTGAGCGACCGCCAGCGCTTGTACCAGTGGAGAAAGATTTGCCGGGGAGAGTGCAGGATCGTGATCGGCGCCCGCAGCGCGGTCTTTGCCCCGATGCCCAATCTGGGGCTGATAGTGGTCGATGAAGAACATGAACAAAGCTACAAACAGGATAACAATCCTCGTTACAATGGCAGGGATCTGGCTGTGATGCGGGCTAAGCTGGAGGGCGCGCAGATAATTCTGGGATCCGCCACTCCCTCATTGGAGTCGTGGCACAATCACGCATTGGGAAAATACGCGTTGCACAGGCTTAACAGCCGGCCTCTGGACTACGCCCTGCCCGAGGTGGGAATCATCGACCTCTGCGACGTGCCTCGTGAGCAGTTACTGTCGGATGAACTGCTGCAGGCAATCTCAACCCGTCTGGAAAGAAAGGAACAGGTGATCCTCTTTCAGAACCGGCGCGGTTTTTCATCCTTTATCCAATGTCTCAAATGCGGCGAGCTTGTTAAATGCGGCAACTGCGAGATCAGCATGTATTACCACCGGGATCAGGAGCAGATGCAATGCCATTATTGCGGACTCACCCTGCCCAGTCCCAGAAAGTGTCCCCACTGCGGAAGCTTCATTTTTTCCTATGGCGCGCCGGGTACGCAGAAAGTGGAGCAGGTGTTGAGAGTCTATTTCCCCAATGCCAGGATTTTACGCCTGGATTCCGATTCCGCCCGCAAACCGGACAGCCACAAAAACATGTATAAGCGCATGAAAAACAAAGAGGTCGATATCCTGCTGGGCACCCAGATGATATCCAAGGGGCTTGATTTTCCCGGCGTGACCCTGGTGGGCATTATCAATGCCGACATCAGCCTCAATGTGCCGGATTTCCGCTCCGCGGAACGCACCTTCCAGCTTATAACACAGGTGGCGGGACGCTCCGGCAGGGGGGATAAAGCAGGCGAGGTGCTGATTCAAACCTATAATCCGCGCCATTACGCCATCCGGCATGCCAGCAGACAGGATTTTCCTTCCTTTGCCCAGGAAGAGCTTAGCTATCGACAGCGCATGAATTACCCTCCCTATTACAGACTGGCGAGGATTCTCTATCTCTGTGCCGATGAAGCGTTGCTAACTGCGGAAATGAGCGCGCTGGCGCAAAGGCTGCAGGGCTTTGAAGACGGATATCCGGATCAGTCGGTGTTCTTGTTGGGTCCGGCTCCGGCTCCTCTTACCAAAGTGAGAAACAACTATCGGTATCACCTGATCATCAAGCTCAGGAATACCTCGACGATACCAGCTCTGCTGCAAGCCATCCAGCAGATCTACAAGCTTCCCAGGGCTATCACGGAACAGATTGACGTCGATCCTCTCAGTTTAATGTGAGGTTAGCGGGAGAACATCTTTTCTCTTGCCAAAAAACTCTGTCTGGAAATAAGCGTTTGAATATAAGGAGTTTCCCATGAGCGAAAAAGAACTTAAAAACTGCAACTGCGGCACTCACAAAGACGGACACGACTGTGATTGCGGCGATGATTGCGAATGCGACACCATTACCCTGGATATGGAAGACGGTACCCAGAAAGACTTTCTGGTGCTGGATACCCTGGAGCATGAAGGCAAGAATTACATCGCTTTGGCTGATGTCGAAACGATGGAATATGACATACTGAACATGACCTTGGTAGGTGAAACGGTGGAACTGAACGTTATTGAGGACGACGCGGAGTTTGAAGCTGTGGCGGCCAAGTTTGACGAATTGTTCAATCTGGATGACGAGGAAGAGGAAGAAGAGTAATACCTCAACTTGGGAGTACAAGCAAACATGCAAGCAGACCTGATAGTCCGCGACTGTCGGCAGATTCTTACTTTTAGAGCCCAAAACGCCGCAGGCGAACCAGCCGGGATGGATGATCCCGGAGTTGTCTCCGGCGGCGCGATCGCGATCAGCGACGGCAAAATCCTGGCTGTCGGAACCGAGGCGGATATCCTGGCAAGTTACACCGCTTCCGAGCATATCTCTGCTGCGGGAGGCATCGTGTTGCCCGGATTCGTGGATTGCCACAGCCATCCTGTGTTTGTGCACACCCGGGAAGATGAGTTTGCCATGCGCCTGCAGGGCAAGACCTATGTGGATATAGCTCTGGCTGGAGGCGGGATTCGCAGCACGATCAGCAGCACCAGGGAAGCCGATGAGGAGCTGCTGTTTGAGCTTGCCGCCAGGCGCATACGCAAAATGATTTCCTTGGGAACCACCACACTGGAGGCCAAAAGCGGGTATGGTCTGGATACAGCCAGCGAACTCAAGCAGCTCCGGGTGATAGACCGCCTTGCCAAAGAACTGCCCATCCACATCGTTCCAACTTTCATGGGAGCGCATGAGTTTCCTGCTGAGTATAAAGATAACCATTCCGCCTTTATTGACATCCTGACGGATGAGATGATCCCCGCGGTCGCCGAGCAGGGCATTGCAGAGTTTTGCGATATCTTCACCGAAGCCCATGTATATAACCTGGAAGAATCCCGGATAGTGCTGGATTGCGCCAAGAAACACGGAATGAAGCTAAAGATGCACGCCGATGAGATCGAGCCCATGGGCGGGGCGGAACTTGCAGCGGAGATGGGTTGCGTATCTGCCGATCATCTGGGTACCACATCCGAACAAGGCATCGAGGCTTTGGCCAAGGCAGGAGTCGTCCCGGTGCTGTTGCCTGCCACTCTTTTTTCCTTGCGCAGCAAGACCTATGCCCGGGGCAAAGATATGATCCAGCGCGGGCTTCCCGTTGCCATCGCCACGGACTACAATCCCGGCAGTTGCAACTGCGATTCCCTGCCCCTCACCATCAGCCTGGCCTGTCTGCAGATGGGGTTTACCCCTGCTGAAGCTCTCACGGCCGCCACGCGTAACGCGGCCAGGGCGGTCTGCCGTGAAGCTCAGGTCGGTTCCCTGGAGCCAGGCAAGAGCGCGGATTTCACCATTTGGGACATACCATCCCATAACTTTATCCCCTATCATCTGGGCAGTTCGCACATCACAAGCGTTTACTGCAAGGGTGTTTGCGTACACAGGGCGGCGGAGTGAATGTTAAGCCGGGAGAGCAGGCTTACGTTATTCTCAAAACCCTGCACAAATCCCGCTATTATTGTGTTTACCAGGCCAAGGACTACTTCAGCGGAGAGCTGGTCACCCTGAAAGGGCTGGATCAGCGGTTTCGCTCAGATTCCACCCTCTGCAACTCTCTCAAGGCAGAAGCGGAAATAGCCGCCAGGCTTAAGCACCCCCACATCCGCCAGATAAAAGGCACCTTCGAGGAAGGTGGAAACCTCTATATAGTGGGCGATTACGTGGATGGCTATACCCTGAACGGCTTACTTGCCGACCCAGCGGTTTCCATCAGTCCATCCGATGCAATAAAATGGCTGCTGCAACTGCTCAATGCGCTGGAATATGCGCACTCCCAGGGGATATGGCACTTATATCTCAACCCTGAAAATATAGTTATTGATGCGTCTGGAGACCTCTTTATTCTGGGATTTGGCAAAAGCGGCGAGGAATGGCAATTTGCCGAACCCGCGGAGAATGAGTATCATCCCGTCCTTTTCCTCTCGCCCGAGACCTATCTGGGAGAAAAGGGAGACGCTCGCTCGGATATCTATTCGGTCGGTGTTTTGGCTTATCTGATGCTGTGCGGACAGCTTCCCTGGTATCTTGATCTGCGCCAGAGTTCCGCCACTCAGAAACAGAATTCCCTGCAACGTCCGGTGCTTGATCCCGAGCTGACTGGCAAACGCTTGCCCCGCTGGCTGTTCACCATCCTCAACCGCTGTCTGATGTTGGACTCCAACCTGCGTTTCCAAAGTGTGTCCCGCCTGATCACTGCTCTGCAGGAGCAGCAGGAATTGCCCTATCAGTCCTGTTTGCAGCGCAGCGGCGCCCCCACCCGGGATCAGATGCCGGCTGCCGAACCCGCTCCTCTGCATATAGTTAAGGAACCAGAAACGCCTATCCCCGCTCCAGTTGTCAGCGTTCCAGAGGAACCTGTTACAGCGACACCGACTCAGGTAGAGGAACAGGCTGCCACCATCCAAACCCCCGCTCCGCCTTCTCCAGAGCCTGTGGCCGACGGCAAGCCGGAATCCTGGCGCATACCCGATCCTCCGCCGGACAGCCTTCAAACGCCTCCCAAGCCGGAACCGGTCTATCATTACCAGCCCCAGGCTGCGCCGAAGAAAGACAACCTCCCATATATCCGTCATCTTTTCAAAATCTTCGGCTACATCTCCCTGGGCATATTGCTGTTCATCCTGCTTAAATACTGCGTCTTTGCCCGCAGGCCCAGGTTCGAGAACGTGGGGGACAAGGATGAGCCGGAAGAAGTGGTCAGAGATGTTAATCCGGTTAACGTGCCTCTGCGGATGGTGTCAATCCCTGCGGACAGCGTCACGATCGGCGACGTGGGGTCTTTCGCGGAGGACGACGAGTTTCCACCTCACACGGTCTGGATACCGGCTTTTCGGATCACTCCCCACGAGATAACGCGCGAGCAATGGGCGATGGTAAACACCAGCTATCCCTATCAGGATGGGGATAAGTATCTGCCGATCACCGGGATATCGTTCTTTGAAGTGCTGGATTACTGCAACGCCAAGAGCGAACAGGATGGCCTGGAACCCTGCTATGAATTCTCATCCAACAGCGTAAGCTGCAATTTCTCGGCCTCCGGCTACCGCCTGCCCACGGAAGCGGAGTGGGAGTATGCCGCCAAAGCCAGCTCCAAAGGAGAGTTTTTCCTCTTTGCCGGTTCCAATACTCCCGATGCCGTAGGCTGGTATAATGGCAACAGCGATGGCGATGTCCATCCGGTGGGGCAGAAGCCGGCCAATAAATGGGGTCTGAGCGATATGAGCGGAAACGTATATGAATGGTGCTGGGACTGGTATGCCCGCTACAGTTGGAAGCAAAGCACCTTTTTCGGCGGCCCGGACAGCGGGACGGACAGGGTCATCCGCGGAGGATCCTGGTACCATCCCTCCTCAGAGATGCGCGTGACCAACCGGGCTTTTGCCAAACCCCACAGCAACGCCAGGTATCTGGGCTTCCGTCTGGTGCGGACGGGCAAATAAAACCTTTGTTAGACATATTGTGTGTCCATCTGCCCAGCCTGCCAGCTTTTGAGAAAGCAACTGGTATTTGGCACGTTAATTGCTTGAATATTATTGGATAACGCGTTGTTTCCCGTTCCATTACGAGCACGAGATTTGGACACCCTTGGCTGATGAGAACACCGATGGAGGTTCACCATGAAGAGAACTGCCTTGTTATGCCTTGTCTGGCTTGCCATAGTCGCCGTACATGCAGGCATTGATAGCTACTATGATTTTTCCTGGAGCCTTGCCCCGTATGAATCTGTAAACGGCACCGTTATCCAGGCCCTCAGCGCTGACGATGAGATATCGGCGCCCATCGACCTGGGTTTCGCTTTCCCCTATGGAGAATATGCCTACAACCACGTGAGGATCAGCACCAACGGCTGGATTGGCCTTGGCTCGAGCCATAACTCCAGCTATCATGGCAACGACCTTTCCCTCTTCACTCCCAATCCGATCATCGCGCCGCTTTGGGACGACCTGAGCATGGATTATGGTTTGGTTGAATATCTGCTTATGGGCAACGCTCCGGACAGGATTTTTACAGTGCAATATACAGCGGCGAAATGGAACTATGCCGCCAATAACCTCTATGATTTTCAAGTCCGCCTGCATGAAAATGGCAGCATCTACCTGATCTATGGCAGTTGTGTTGGTGAACCCCAAAGCGCCAGCGCGTCGGTTGGCATCAACATGCTGCCGGGAGGATCAGACTGGTTCTACAGCGTGACCCCCGGCACTCCACACACCGCCTCCACCACCGTTTCGTTCAACGGGGTTAATGACCCCATACCGGCTGGCACCCGCTTCCATTTTACTCCGGTGCAAACCTATGCGAACGACCTTGCCTGCCTGAGCCTCAGCGGCATGATCCATCCCACTGTTGGAACTGTAACCCCTTACACGGCCTTGGTTTCCAATCCCGGTTCCCTCAGCCAGGACGAGTTTGTGGTGAAACTCTATGACAGCCAGATGAACGAACTGGACTCCGTAACGCAGGGGCCTTTGCCCAGCGGTGGGGAAGTATCGGTGCAACTGATTTGGGCGCCGGAGCAAAGCGGACCTGAAACCCTCTACGCGAAGGTGGTTCTGGAGGGTGACGAGCATCCTGCCAACGACCAGTGCCCGGGGTTGGCGGTTAACGCTCAAGTGGCTGGAATGCAATATGTAACCATCGGGAATGGCAATGAGCAGGAACGCTATCCTATGGACTTCTACTTCAAAAACTCCCTCTATGAGTGCATCTATACAGCCGCAGAACTGGGGGTCGATGACGCCTATATCTACTCCATCGGGTTTTTCAATAACTTTGTGGACACCATCAACGGCGCGACCCGGATCTGGTTGGGAAACACCGGACTTTCTTCCTTGAGTGCGGACTGGATCCCTTCCACAGAACTCACACCGGTCTTCGATGGAATTCTGGTCTATCCGGAAGGGCAAAACACCGTCACCATCGAGCTTTCCACACCTTTCCGTTATACAGGCGGAAACCTCGTGATGCTGGTGCAGCGGCCCATGGATAGCACCTGTTATCATTCCGGAAACAGGTTTTACTGCCAGCAGGGAACCCTGCTTAGAGCCAGATACGCGCGCAGTGACGTAACCAGCTATGATCCTGCCAATCCACCCGCGGGCTCCGCAATAGCTTTGTTTCCCAAAACCAGTTTTGCTTATGTGCCTTACACCTCTGCCGAAGATCCTGCCGCGCCGGAGTTTATTGCCAGCTTGCAGGGCAACTCTCCCAACCCCTTCAAACTCAACACGGAAATCCGCTTCACCCTGGGCAAGGCTTCCCCGGTAAGGCTTTCTGTTTACAACCTGAAGGGGCAACTGGTGCGCAGCCTGCTCCAGGCAGAAAAAAACACTGGTCAACATCATACAGTTTGGGATGGACGGGACGACCGGGGAAAACCGGTGGCCAGCGGCGTCTATCTCTATCGCCTGCAGGCAAATGGGTTTGACGGCAGCGGGAAGATGCTTCTGATAAGATAGCGGTCTATGCCCTTGCGGCCGTGAGGCAGCCACTTGGCCCTCATTTGAAACCTGGGGTTTTGCAGGGGTCATCCTTAGGTCTTCCGTATAATTTATAAGGTTGACCTAAGGATGATAGGTCAACCGCCAGCGGGACAAGGAGATATGCAAATGGGGGCGACAGCTTCATCGACAAAAACATCGATTCGTTTTTTTATCCGGGTAATACTTGTTTTTACCCCCCTTCTGAGGCGACCCCAGACGACAATGCGTTCGCGATCGACTTTTTTGACGGCATAGTTTTCAATGCGATTAGCGAGGGAAGAAAAGGCGAATCTACGATCTGATGCGCGAGCGCATAGACAAATTGAGAGTTATTAGATACGAGTTGAACACGTGGCAGTGTGTTGGCGTGGTGACGTGGTGGAGGGGATTATGACCGGGCCCACTGGGCAGCTCCTTCTTCCAGCTCAAGGCGGCGTTTTATGCACTTGACGTAGCGTTTGAAGAGATAATCGTCATACCAGTCAGCATAGTGTTCCAGGACGATCTTATCCACCTTTATGATACGCTTTTTAAGTTCGGGGGGAATAGACTCCCATTCTTTTTCGAAGGCCAAGCGGGACACTATTTCCAATTCATCAGTGCCATCCTGCCATTCAAGGTAGTCTATTATGTCCTCGTAGCACTTAACATCGTATTCCGTGACCATTTTTATTCCTTTTCTTATGTGATTGTTGGTGAGCGAGACCACTTTGAAGTGAACTTCATGGTCAAGGTTAGCCAATATTTTTTCAAGACTTTTGGGATGAAAAGTTTTAAGGGTGTTTTTGTCAAGGCTGAAGACGGTGAAGTTGAGTTTCTGTCCTCCTTCTATACCTATATCCAAATTTAAATCTGCAACACCAAAACTATTCACTTGACGAAATATAACAATCTCCTGAACTGACATCACTTTATATAGCAGGTGAAATTCGATGAAATTGAAAGAAATTGTGGCCATTCTGGATGGGGAGGTACTGCTCCCTGAGGTTGATTTGGAAATGGAGGTGCCCTGCGCCTTCTCGTCCGACCTGATCAGCGACATCCTGATGTGCACCAAGGAGCCTACCTTGTTGCTTACCGGGCTTACCAACAATCAGGTTATCCGCCTGTGTGACATGATCGACATCGTGGGCATTGTTTTTGTGCGGGGAAAACGGCCTTTGCAAGAGATCATCGATATGGCGAGAGAGCGCAATATCCCTCTGATCTGCACTAATTATACCATGTACCGTTCCAGCGGTTTGCTTTTCAATGCGGGACTTCGCAGCTGCAAAATCTGAAATGGGCGAATACTGGTATATCCGGCCTGGCCTTGAGGAAAGCGTAAATGGCTTTTTCTCGGCTCAGCCCGAAGCAGACATGGCCTTGGAATCGCAGATACCGGAAAAGGATTTCAACCAGGCAGGCAAAGGCTCCGCTGAGGTGAAAAACTTGTTGAAACGCTTGGGCGTGAATCCCGGGATACTCAGAAGGGTGGCAGTTGCCGCCTATGAAGCGGAAATCAATGTGGCGGCGCATTCCCTGGGCGGAACGATGATGTGCCGAATCTATGATGAGTTTATACACATAATTTTCAAGGATATGGGTCCGGGTATTGCAGATATTGAACAAGCCATGACTCCGGGCTATTCCACAGCAGATGAGATGGTGCGCGAGCTTGGTTTTGGCGCGGGACTGGGGCTGCCGAATATCAAGAAAAACTCAGATGCTTTACATATCCACTCCGAGCGTGGGAATCCGACCCTACTGGAGTTTTTAATCTATTTCATGAGCGATGAGTAAACAGGAAAAAGAATACTTTCACGCCCTGCATATCCTGGAAGATAACTGCACGGGCTGCACATCCTGCGTGAGGGTTTGCCCCACGGAGGCCATCCGGGTGCGCGACCGCAAGGCGAAGATCGATTCCCTGCGCTGCGTGGATTGCGGTAACTGCATCGAGGCCTGCGCCTTCCATGCCATCATACCCCGCAGTGATACTCTGGATGTGATTCACAACTTCAAATACAAGGTGGCTATTATTTCCACCTCATATTTTGGCCAGTTCACCGAGGATGTGTCCTATGAAGTGGCCAAACAGGCGCTTTATGAGCTGGGTTTTGACGATGTGCAGGAAGAGGCGATGGTGACCCAGTTTCAGGTGGAGATGATCCGCGATTATATCCGTGCCAATCGGGACAAAAGACCGATCCTGTCCAGCAACTGCCCCACTGTCGTGCGTCTGATCCAGCTCAAGTATCCGTCTCTGCTTTCCAATCTTTTCCAACTGGAAGCTCCGATGAGCATCCTCACCCGCTATCTGCGCGAAAGCATCAAGCAGGAAAAAGGGTTGGAGGAGAATGAGATCGGGATCTTTCTGATCGTGCCCTGCGTGGCGCATGTTACCGCCGTGCACCAGCCGGAAGGAGCTTACAAGCATCTGCAGGACGGTGCTTTCTCGATCGGAATGATCTATGGCAAGGTGCGCGAATATATCAAACATCTGAAAAACAATCCGCCCAAGATAGAAACCTTTCCCAAGGGGCTGATGTGGGCGCTGTCCGGCGTTCAGGCCGATTTGGTTGATTGCGAAGACATCCGGGCGCTGTCGGTGAACGGCGTGGACAACGTTATGGAAATACTTTCCCGGGTGGAAGACCACTATCTGGACCAATACGACTTCATAGTCCTGCGCAGTTGCACCAATGGATGCGTGGGTGGCTGTCTGAATGTGGAAAATCCTTTCGTGGCTATGAGCCGCATCAAGAAGATGATCAAGGAAGGCAAGGACAAGAAGATAGACGTCCACGATCTGATCGAGCTATATCACGCAGGTGAATTCGATGTGGCACCCCTTTCTTCGCGTCCCGTATTGGAACTGGACAAGGACATCAAGAAAGCCATAGTCAAGATGAAGAAGCTCAATGAGATCCTCACCAATCTGCCGGGCCTCAATTGTTGCGCCTGCGGGTCTCCCTCCTGCTATGCCCTGGCGGAGGATATCGTGCAGGGTAAAGCGACAATCGAGGATTGCATTGTGTTGCTGCGCAGACACAGTCGGGAAGAAGAAGAGAGCAAACAAGAAGAAATCAAATCAGCACAGGATAAAGTATGATAACTTTGCATGAGTATCTGATGGAGATCGAGGGGACTAATCACACTCCCGGCCTCGATCCGCGCGGGATCATTTTAAAGGGCGGCTACGTTTGCGATATGCTCAGCGACGTGATGGGTTCTGCCAGGGAAGGTCTGGCCTGGATCACGATCATGAAGCACCTGAACACCATTGCGGTTGCCAGTATGACCGGTGTTCCGGCGATCATCCTGGCCAAGGGCAACGTTCCCGAGCAAGCGGTGATCGACAAAGCCAGTGAAGAGGGCGTCTGCATCTGTTCAAGTGATTTGGACACCTTTTCTCTGGCGGGAATTCTTTACACGCTGCTCCAAAAATAGGATGCGATGCGCTGGTTTACCGCAGATCTGCACATCCACTCGGTCCTCTCACCCTGTGGAGGCTTGGAAATGGCCCCCAAAGCGCTGATAGGATGCCTGAAAAGCCTGGGGATAGATTGGATGGCGATCACGGACCACAACACTCTGGCAAACTGTCCGGCTTACGCTGCCGTTGCGGAGCGGGAAGGGGTCAGTTTTACCTGGGGTGTGGAAGTACAGACCGCTGAAGAAATACATCTGCTGGTGTATTTTGACCAGCCAGACAAGGCGCAGGCATTTGGGGACGAGCTATACGAGTCGCTGCTGCCGCTGCCCAACGACCCTGATTTTTTTGGGGATCAAGTAATCATTGACGAAAATGAGAACATTTTAGGAATGGAACAAAGAGCCTTGCTCAATTCATCCATCTGGGATTTGAACACGTCCGTGGCAAAGGCAATGGAGTTTGGCGGATACTGCGTTCCGGCGCATATCGATGCTGAAGTAAACAGCATAATCGGTCAACTTGGCTTTCTGCCTGCGGAACCGGTCTTTCCCTTGTTGGGTATTAGTGCCGGGCTCAATTTGGAGCAGTATCTGTCCAAACATCCTGAACTGCGGGGGAAAGCCTTTCTGCGCTGTTCCGATGCCCACTATCTGAACGATCTGGGCAGCGGCAGCAGCAAGGTGTTCGCGCACGATGCCAGAGTATCCGAACTGGCCAAGGCAGCCCTCAACTTGGAAGAAAGAAGATTGTTAGTATAAAAAATATAGAACAGGAGGAGAAATGAATCCCATTTCTCAACAAGACAACCTGCTATATGACAAACTGCGCGCTGTCATTGCAGAAAGAAAGAATCTGCGCAATCCGCTCATTGAGATCCTGCGCAATGCCCAGGAAATCTTTGGTTATCTGCCCATCGAGGTTCAGGAGTTCATTGCACAGGAAATGAACATTCCCGCCAGTAAAATTTACGGTGTGGTGACTTTTTACAATTTCTTTTCCATGAAACCCCGCGGAAAATATACCCTCAACATCTGCATGGGAACCGCCTGCTTCGTGAAAGGCGCGCCCCGCCTATTGCAGATGATCAGCGACGAGCTGGGGGTGGAAGTTGGCGAAACCACTTCCGACGGCCGCTTTACGGTTAGCGCGGTGCGTTGTGTGGGGGCTTGCTCTTTGGCTCCGGTCTTTGTGATCGGGGAAGACACCTTTGGCAGAATCGAAACCCGGGATAAGATCAACGAAATTCTGAAGAAATACGACTGATGCGGATATTGTAATGCAAGACATTTCACTGCATCTGCTGGACATCATTGAAAACTCTGTCCGGGCTGCCGCGAAAAACATCAAGGTCCGTGTGATTAAAGACCACAAACAGAACCTATTGCGCGTCATTGTGGAAGATGATGGAGTTGGCATGGACACCGGAACCCTGGAGATGGCTCAGAATCCTTTCTATTCAAGCAAGGAAAAGCGGGCCAAAAAAGTGGGCTTGGGCATTCCACTGTTCAAGCAAAACGCGGAACTTGCCAACGGCTGTTTCAACATGACCAGCGAACCAGGCTTCGGGACCGTTCTGACAGCGGACTTTGAGCTTGATCACATCGACAGGATGCCTTTGGGTAATCTCAAAGACACTCTGCTGGGCGTCATTATCGGGCATCCGGATGTGGATTATCAGATTACTTTGCTGTCCCGCGAAAAGGGGAGGGAGCAATCCTTTCACTTCAGCACGGCAGCAATAAAAGAAGAGCTGGGAGATATCCCGCTCACCTACCCGGATGTGATCGAATACATCGATCAAAGTTTACAAGAAGGAATACAAAATACAAACATGGAGGTGGTCTGATGAAGACACTCGCAGACCTTAAAAAAATCCGTGAGAAAGCCCAGGAAGAAATGAAGCTTCGTGGCTCAAGCGTGCGCATCAAGATCGTTGTTGGGATGGGAACATCCGGCATCGCCATGGGCGCTCGTGAAGTCATGAAAACCTTCCTGGAAGAGATTTCGAACCGCAATCTGACTGATGTCATCGTGACTCAGACAGGGGAAAAAGGACTATCCTCACTGGAGCCGGTAGTGGATTTGATCGAAGAAGATAAACCCAAGGTCACCTATGGCAATATGACCCCCGACAAAGTAAAAAAAGTGGTCGTGGAGCACATTGTTAACGGCAGGATAGTTTCCGATTACGTGGTTGCCACGGGTAACTGACGGAGGGATGGAAATGTCTTTGAAAAGAATTGACCTGCTGATCTGCTGTGGCTCAGGCTGTATATCGGCGGGCGCGCTGAAAATCAAGGAAAGGTTTCACGCTGTTCTCAGCGAGAAAGGCCTGACCAACGAAATCAATATTATCGAAACCGGCTGTATGGGTCCCTGTGACTACGGTCCGGTGATGGTTATCTATCCTGAAGGCATCTTCTACAAAAAAGTTACCCCGGAAGATGTAGATGAGATAGTAGCCGAGCACTTTGTGAAGGGACGCCCGGTCCAGCGGCTGATGCTGCAGGACGAAGATAAGACCATTGCCGCCCACAAGGAAGTACCGTTCTATCAGAAACAGGTTAAAGTGGCACTGGCCAACTGCGGCTTCATCGATCCGGAAAGCCTGGAAGAGTATATCGCCACCGGCGGATACGAAGCTTTGGGCACCGTTCTCACCCAGATGACGCCTCAACAGGCCATAGACGTGGTGAAAGAATCCGGTCTGCGCGGCCGCGGTGGTGCTGGTTTCCCCACCCACATGAAATGGAAGATGGTGCATGATCGCAAGGAAGACCAGAAGTATGTGATCTGCAACGGCGATGAGGGCGACCCCGGAGCCTTTATGGATCGCTCGCTTTTGGAAGGCGATCCCCACAGAATCCTCGAAGGTATGATGCTTTGCGCCTATTCGATCGGTGCATCCCAAGGATTCTTCTACATCCGCGCCGAGTATCCCCTTGCTATCAAGAGGATCAAACAAGCCATCGAGCAGGCCCGTGAAGTTGGCCTGATGGGCAAGAACATCTTCGGAACGGATTTCTGTTTCGAAGCTGAAGTCCGCACCGGAGCAGGCGCATTCGTCTGCGGTGAGGAAATGGCCCTGATCCATTCCATCGAAGGCGAACGCGGCAATCCCACACCCAAACCACCTTATCCCGCTGTGAGCGGCTTGTGGGGCAAACCCACTGTGGTGAATAACGTGGAGACCCTGGCCAACCTGCCCACGATCTTTGTAAAAGGTGCCAAATGGTTTTCCACTATGGGCACCGAAACCAGCAAAGGCACCAAGGTCTTTGCCCTCACAGGTGACATCAGAAACACCGGTCTGGTGGAAGTTCCGATGGGTACCACCCTGCGCGAGATGATCTTTGATGTGGGTGGCGGTATGATCGGCGGAAACGAATTCAAAGCGGTTCAATTGGGAGGACCTTCCGGCGGCTGCCTTACGGCAGAGCATCTGGATGTTCCCGTTGATTATGAAACCCTGAAGGCGCGCGGCGCCATGATGGGCTCCGGCGGCGTGATCGTGATGGATGACCAGAAGTGCATGGTCAACGTAGCCAAGTTCTTTATGGACTTCTGCGTGGATGAATCCTGCGGCAAATGCTCCCCCTGCCGGATCGGACTCAAGCAGATGTACAACATCCTGGACCGCATCACCAAAGGCGAAGGCCAGGAAGGGGATATCGAGGAACTGCAACGCTTGGGTGAGACTGTCGCCAAGATTTCGCTGTGCGGACTTGGTCAAACAGCACCCAATCCTGTCCTCTCCACCATCCGTTATTTCCGTAATGAGTATGAGGCCCATATAAAAGACAAAGCTTGCCACACCAAGGTTTGTCGGGATCTCTTCCATTTCAAAATCGACAAATCACGCTGCATCGGTTGTTCCCTTTGCTCGCGCAAGTGCCCAGCGAACTGCATATCCGGTTCGCGTGAAGATAAATACACCATCGGTCAAGTGGATTGCGTCAAATGTGGAAACTGCCAGGATGTCTGTCCCGTGAAGGCGATCGATCGTATCCCTGGAATACACAGCGACGTAACCGCCCACAAGGAAGCTCTGCTAAAACGAAAGGCGCGTGAAGATTAAGGAGTACTTATGTACCGAGAAATCTGTAGCAAATACGCTCCCGACAAAGACAACCTGATCTGCATCCTGCACGAGATCCAGAACAGCCATCCTCAGCATTACATCTCTGAGGAGGCTGTCCAGACCGTGGCAGAGTATCTGGGAGTGCCGGCCAACCATATCTATGGCGTGCTTACATTCTACACCATGTACAGCACAAAACCGCGGGGCCAGAACATCATCCGCCTGTGCGAATCTCCGCCCTGCTACATCAAGGGCTCAGAAAACATCCTGCATAAGCTGATGACTCTGCTGGATATCGAGGTGGGCGAGACCACCAAAGATGGCTGCTTCACCCTGGAGCTTTGCGCTTGCCTTGGTGTATGCGGAAACGCGCCAGTCATGATGATCAACAACGATGTCTACGGCGATCTCACCGAAGAAAAAGTGGAAGAGATCATCGAAAAAGTGAGAAGGGGGTAGAAGATGAAATTCTTTCGCAGCCATGTACTCGTTGGTATCAACGAGACCTCGATCATGGCGGGCGTGCAGGACTTCATCAAAGCCCTGCGCCTCGAGCTTGCCAAGCATAACTTGCAAGAAGAGATAAATATATTGGAGACAGGCCCCCTCGGATTCTTCGGACGTGGGATCTGTCTCAGTGTGTATCCTGAAAACGTCAACTATCAGGACGTCAAGCTAGAAGATGTCACGGAGCTGGTCTCCGAACACTTCCTGAAGGGACGTCCCCTAAAACGCCTGATGCTGGATGACGGCGGCAAGTTCAGCCCCAAGCTGAATTACTCCGACCGTATAGTCCTGCGCAATTCTGGCATCATCGATCCGGAAAACATAGACGAATATATCGGCGCCGGTGGCTATGAAGCCTGGGAAAAAGCCCTCACTCAGATGCAGCCAGCTGATATCTTGGCCGAGGTCAAGATATCAGGCTTACGCGGCCGTGGTGGAGCAGGCTTCCCGGCTGGAGTGAAATGGGGCTTCACTGCCCCCATTGACGCTCCCCAGAAGTATGTGGTGGTCAATGCCGACGAAGGTGAACCCGGTACTTTCAAAGACCGCCTGATCATGGAAGGCGACCCGCATCAACTGCTGGAAGGCACCATGATCTGCGCCCGCGCGGTGGGAGCCACCAAAGCCTGGATATATATCCGCGGCGAATACAAGCTCTGCATTGACCGCCTTCAGAAAGCCATTGACCAGTGCCGCGAATATGGCATCCTGGGCAAGAACATCTTCGGAAGCGGTTTTGATCTGGATATCTTTATCAAGATCGGCGCCGGAGCTTACGTTTGCGGAGAGGAAACGGCTCTCATTGAGTCCCTCGAAGGCAACCGCGGCAATCCCCGCTGGAAACCGCCCTTCCCTGGCGTGGAAGGCCTCTGGCAGTGCCCCACGGTGGTAAACAACGTGGAAACCCTGGCCAATGTGCCCTTCATCATCCAGAAAGGAGCCGAGGAGTTCATGAAGCACGGCACCCCGGAATGCACCGGAACCAAGGTCTATACGATCCTGGGCGATGTTGCTTACCCAGGTCTCTGTGAAGTGGATATGGGAACCACTCTGCGTACCATCATCAACGATTATGCCGGCGGCATGAAAAAAGGCTTCCGCTTTAAAGCCGCTCTTGTGGGCGGCGCGGCTGGCGTGATCCTGCCGGACAAACTGCTGGACGTTAAGATGGACTTTTCCAGTCTCAACCAATACGCGGCTGTGCTCGGTTCCGGGGCCATACTGGTCATGAACGAGCATCAGAGTATTGTTGACATACTATGGTCCATCCTGCGCTTCTTCCGCCATGAATCCTGCGGAAAATGCGCCCCCTGCCGCAACGGCACGCAGCAGCTCTATCGTCTCATCTCCAAGATCAAGAAAGGTAAAGGCACAATGGAGGACGTGGATCTCATGCTCACCATTGCCGAAACCATGCAGCAGACCAGTTTCTGCGCGCTGGGCCAATCTCCCATCATGGGCGTCCGCTCGGCCATCGAGAACTTCAAAGATGAGTTCATTGCGATTACAAAAAAGTAAATAAAGAGGATTAGAACATGGCTAAAACAGTAAATATCTGGATCGATGACAAGCATCTGGAAGTCCCTGATACGATGACCATCATCGAAGCCGCAGACAAACACGGGATCTATATCCCCCGCCTCTGCTACCATCCCGACCTCCCGCCAACTGCCAATTGCGGTGTCTGCGTGGTGGAACTGTCAAGCGCCCCCGTCCCCAAGCGCGCCTGCTGCACCCCGGTGGCCGAAGGCATGAAGGTGGTCACCAATAGCAAGAAACTGCGCGCCTACCGCAAAACCCTGGTGGAGATGATCCTCTCCAACCATGATGTGGTATGCCCCACCTGCGCGGCAAACAACAAATGCGAACTGCAGTCCCTGGCCAACAACCTGGGTGTGGAACCCGATAACCTGCCCAGCATTCTGCACAAAGAGGCGGTTGACGATAGCTCGCTATCCATTATCCGCGACGTTAACAAATGTATCGCCTGCGGACGCTGCGTCACGGTTTGCAACGAAGTCCAGACCGTCTATGCCCTCACCTTCGCGGATCGCGGCATAGACTCTCATGTGGATACCGCCTTTAGCCTGGGCATGGCTAACAGCCCCTGCGTAAATTGCGGCCAATGCACAGTCTATTGTCCCACCGGCGCTTTGCGTGAGCGCAGCGAAATCGACGCGGTCTGGGAAGCGATACTTGATCCTGAAAAGCACGTTATCGTGCAGGAAGCCCCTTCCATCAGGGTATCCCTGGGCGAAGAGTTTGGCATGCCCTTTGGATCGGTTACCCCTAACAAGATGTATGCCGCGCTGCGTAAGATTGGCTTCGACAGCGTGATGGACACCAACTTCACTGCCGACCTCACCATCATGGAGGAAGGAACGGAGTGTGTTGCCAAGCTGAAGGCTGGCGAAAAACGCCCGCTCATCACCTCCTGCTCACCCGGCTGGATCAAGTTCATGGAAACCTACTATCCCGACCTCGCGGATTGCGTCTCCACGGCCAAATCGCCCATGAGCATGTTTGGCACCCTTTCCAAGACCTATTATGCTCAGGAAAACAACATCGATCCCGCCAAGATCGTGTCCGTAGCGGTTATGCCCTGCACGGCCAAGAAATTTGAAGCCCGCCGTCCAGAAATGCGTGACTCCGGATTTCAGGATACCGACTATGTGCTTACCACCCGCGAGCTTATCCGCATGATCAAGGAAGCCGGAATCGATTTCGCCAACATCCCGGATGAGGAACCCGATAAAGGCATGAGCTTCTACACCGGAGCCGGAACCATCTTCGGCGCCACCGGTGGTGTGATGGAAGCCGCCATCCGCTCTGCTTACTTTCTGGTCACCGAGACCGATCTCGAAGACGTGGAAATCCTGGCAGTGCGCGGTCTTGAAGGTGTCAAGGAAGCCACGGTCAACGTTCCCGGCTTCGGCGATTTGCGCGTGGCGGTGGCACACGGACTCTCCAACGCCCGCAAAGTTATGGATCGGGTGCGCGAAGGCCTGGCTACCAAAGGCGAATCTCCCTGGCATTTCATCGAGATTATGGCTTGCCCCGGTGGTTGCGTAGGTGGCGGCGGACAGCCTTATGGCAACGATATTGCGTCCCGCGCCAGGCGCGGACAGGCTCTCTATGCCGAGGACCGCAGCCTGCCGGTGCGCCTGTCCCATCACAATCCCGAAGTAAAGAAGGTCTATGAGCGCTTCTTGGGCGAACCCAACTCCAAACTGGCTCTCAAGTTGCTGCATACCCATTACTTCAAACGCTCGGTCAGCACCGGACAGGTTACCGGTGAAGCCACTCATAAACACTAAAAAATGATAAAGTAGCAAAAAGGCGGGATCAAGGTCCCGCCTTTATCGCTGTAACTCATTATGGATATGGCTGATCACTGATGTCAGATAGTTCACGTTATCACATAATATGTGGTACCATATCCAAATTCCTTCACACCGCCCGCCCTTGCTGCTCCTGGCTTTGGCGCCATCATCCTTAGGTATTCCCTCACCAGGTTAAGGATGACCCACGCTTGTGTCACGCTTGAGGCTGATTTGCATATGAGACTGATGGCGGGGCAGATCGTTAATGCCATTTGACAAAAAAGGACGGGGGAAATAGTTTGCGCCAAACAATCTGCCGCTTGCTTTGGCGTTAACAGGTCAGATTTGCGGCATCAACCGAGGATTTTAATGCAAACAATAATGATCGATGGAAATAGTCTGGATCTGTGGCAAGTGGAGGCCATCGCAGTGGATCGGGTTCCCATCGCGCTCAGCGATGAGTGTGTGGGCAAGGTGAAAAAATGCCGCGCTTATGTGGATAAAGTGATCCAGCGGGGAGATATTGTGTATGGGCTCACCACCGGTTTTGGCAAGTTCAGCACGGTAACCATTCCCCCGGAACATATAGCCGAACTGCAGGTCAATCTGATCCGCAGCCACGCGACCAGCATCGGCCCGGCTTACACCCGCGAGCAGACCCGGGCGATCATGCTGCTCCGCGTCAATGTTTTGGCCAAAGGGCATTCCGGCATCCGCCTGGAAACACTGCAAACCCTGGTGGATATGTTGAACGCCGGCGTGCATCCGGTGATTCCGATGCGGGGATCGGTTGGCGCCAGTGGAGACCTTTCGCCCCTTTCCCACCTGGCCTTGCCTCTGCTCGGCGAAGGCGAAGCTGAGTATCAGGATCAGGTGCTTTCCGGCGCGGAAGCCATGCGCAGGGCGGGCATAAAGCCAGTTCAGTTGCAGGCCAAAGAGGGTCTGGCGCTCAACAATGGCACCCAGGTGATGGCGGCTTTGGGAGTATTGAGCCTGCTGGAAGCGGAACGGCTTTGCCAACAGGCGGACATCAACGCGGCTTGCAGCATCGACGCCCTGAAAGGAACGCCCCGCGCTTTCGACGAACTGATCCATAACCTGCGGCCTCATCCGGGGCAGCGGTCGAGCGCGGCGAATCTGCGTAATCTGCTGCAAGGCAGCAAACTGAGGGAATCGCATCTGAATTGCGGCAACGTGCAGGATGCCTACAGCCTGCGTTGCACGCCGCAGGTGCATGGCGCGGTGAGAGACGCGCTGTCTTATGCGCGGGGGGTGCTGGAGATCGAGATAAACTCCGCCACGGACAACCCTCTGATCTTTCCGGATGAGGAAAAGGTGATTTCCGGGGGAAACTTCCACGGCGAGCCTCTGGCCATCGCTTTGGATGCCATGGCCATTGCCATCGCTGAACTGGCAAATATCTCGGAACGCAGGATGGAGCAACTGCTGAATCCCGCTCTCAACCGGGGCTTGTCCGCGTTCCTGGCAAAAAGGCCGGGAGTCGATTCCGGCTTCATGATCGCCCAGCTTACGGCGGCGTCGCTGGTTTCCGAAAACAAGGTGCTCACCCATCCCGCCAGCGTGGACAGCATTCCCACCTCCGCCAATCAGGAGGATCATGTGAGCATGGGCTCGGTCTCCGCGAACAAATTGCTGCAGGTGCTTGACAATGTGAGGGGAGTGCTGGCCATCGAACTGATGGCTGCCATGCAAGGGCTGGACGAACGTGCTGTTCCCAGTTCACCCTGCCTGGAAGCCGCGAAGGCCAAATTCCGCGAGAGCGTTCCTTCCCTGGGCGAAGACAGGGTCATGTATCCCCTTGTGAGGAATGCCATCGCTGTGCTCAGTTCCCACAGTCTGCTGCAAGCGGTAAAATCTGCCGGTGTGGATTTGTATTGACAGAATCTTTTGCCCCGGGCGTCATGGTAATATGAGAAAATACCGTCTGCTGCTCTGTTGTGTCCTGCTGCTTGGTTTTTCCTGCGGCTTGAACAACACGATGTACAACGCCAGGAAATACTTCAACGACGCCAAGTCCAGGCCCTTGACCGCCAATGGACGCCCCTCTTCGCAGGCTGTGGATGAATATACCAAGGCCATAAAAAAATGCGGCATCATCCTCAGCAGCAAAAAGAGGAACGCCAAGACCGACGACGCCCTCTATCTGATGGCGCAAGCCCTCTATCTGAAGGGCAACAGCGCGTTTCAGGCCAAAGACCAGTTTGAGGCGCTGATCGCGGGTTTCCCGGACAGCCCTTTCTATGGGGAGTCGCACATCTGGCTGGCCAGGGTGTTGAGGGAGATCAATCAGCCTGAACAGGCGGAGGATCTGCTGGAGGATTTCATCCGTGATCCGCTGCAGAAGAAGCTACATCCCAAGGCCTTGCTGACCCTGGCGGATTTTGAGATCAAAGACAAGGATTATCACAGAGCGCAGTATTGGCTGGAAAAGATCATCACCGACTATCCCAAGAGCAGGGAATACCGCGAGGCGCATTTCCTCTTTGGCAAAAACTACTATGACCAGCAGGAGTATCCTGCTTCCCTGCAAGAGTTTGAAAAGATCATAGATTCCCGGAACATTAGCAAGGAAATGAAGCTGGATGCCAAGTATTACGCTGCCCTGAACCTGTATGAACTGAAGCGGTACGACGAGGGTTTGAAGCTGGTGCGCAAACTGCTCAAAGACGAATACCGTCCGGAAAGCATTTCCCAGGCGAGTGTTCTGCGCGTTAGGTTGCTTTTCGCCACAGGCCAGGATGAGGAGGCCCTGAAGCTGGCGGAGAACGTCAGCAAAGACTATCCCCGCACGGCAAGTTCCGCGGCTAACCAATACTTTCTGGGAGAATACTATTTTTACCGGTTGGGTGACCTCGAAAAGGCTGGCGTGGCTTACAACAAAGTCCGCTCCGAGCTGGTGGGCTCTCCCTATTCAGAGATTTCCCAGCGCAAGAATACGGCTGTCAACCAGCTCAAGCAAGGCAGCGGGGTGAACCCCCGGGCTGGCCTGCAGGAGTATCTGGACTATCATTTGGCGGCAGCCGAGAACTATCTTAGCCCCTTCGATCTGCCTGATTCCGCTCTGATGCTGTATCAGCGGCTTATCGATTCACAAGCGGGCATCCAGGCTGAACACGACTCTCTCTTCCTGCTGTTGCCGGGCTTGGAGGCTGAACTGGATTCGCTGTCGCTGGTGCTTTCCGAACTTGCCCTGCAAGACAGTCTGGATGCGGTGAAAGCGGGTGAACAGCCAAAGCCGGAAACCACTCTGGCGGCAGACAGCCTGGTTGTCGCGGACAGTCTTTTCACGCGGCTTGATGCAGAACAAGCCGCCGATTCCACCGCGGTGGCAAGCGAGCCAGACAAGCAGGAACTGGAAGTCCTGGAACCGGATATTCCACCTGCCGATTCTTTGGCCGCTGGTCTGGAGGGGAGCCAGGAGCCCAAACCAGAGTCTGCGGCTGAGCGCAGAAGAAAACTGGAAGCTGAAAAAGCTGCCCTTCAAACCCGGATAAACCAATGCGGAACCAGGCTGGAAGATTTGGCCGAGATGCTGAGGCGTTACTCTGCGGAGATAATTCCCATGGCGATGTTTTCCAAAGCCAGCATCCATAACCGGCGGGGTGGCCAGCAGGAAAGGGTGCAGGAGATATACGCAGGCATGGAGGAGCAGTATCCGCGCAGCAAGTACACCAACGCCCTCGCTTCCATGCTGCGGGGCGAGCCTGCCCGCCTGATCGATCCCGAGGAAGACGCCGAAGAGAAAGCGCTGGATCACGCCCTTGGACTGTCCGAAGCGGCGCCGGATTCCATGGTGGCAATACTTGGCGGGCTAACGGAATCGCAGTATCACAGCGTCAAGCTGAGAGCGAATTTCCGCCTGGGCTGGCATTATACATTTGCAGCGGGGGACACAGCCCGGGCCAGACCCTATTTGGAAGAAGTGCTCAAGCTGGAACAGAGCGGCGACTATGCCAGCCTGACACGCAGATTCTTTAATGGCAAAGACTTTTCCCTGAACCAGGACTTGTTGGAAAGATGGCAGGCTGCCGCGAAGTCATCTGCTGCTGCCGACACCCTCGCCGCGGTTGACGATTCGCTGAAGGCGCAGGAAGAAGAAAAAGGTTCGGCAGACCAGAACCCGGAATTGATTCAGGATCAATCCGCGCAGGACGGGGGCAAGGCTCCCGCCGTTGATGACGATATCCCCACGGAAACGCCTGAAGAACCAATCACTGTGCCTGAGCCTGTGGAAGCTCCCTCCGACAAGCAAACCGAGCCGCAAGAATAAATGAACGAAACCAGATCACTGTTGAGTGAGCAGAACTTCTGGTTGCGGATTGTAATCCTGATCCTTTCTCTGATGGGGGCATTGGAGGCATCCCTCAAGCAGATTATGGGACTTACTGTCCTGTTTCTCCTGTTTCTGCTGCTGGATCTTGAATGTTATGCCAAAATCTTGAAAGCCCTGCGCATCAGCCTGCCTTTCCTAGCTGGTTACTGGGTCTTTGCCACTCTCTTTGGCACAGGTTTTTTGGAGATGCTGCTGTTCACGGCAAAGATAGTGTTCTTCATCGTGGTCACCGTGTATGTTTTTGGAAATCTTTCCCTGCGCAGAGTCCTGCACGATACCCGTTGTCTGCGTAAAACTGGCTGGGGCAGCCGCCTGGTGCATTTCAGCCTGGCCACAGCCTTGTTTCTGAGGGCTTACCTGCATCGGTTTGCCGCCTCGGGAATCCGTTCCGCCGACAACATCGGCAATGTGTTCGACAGGTTGGTCGCGGTCGGTAAAGAGGTTGCGGGCAATTCGGATGTGATCGAGGCTCAGATCAGGAAAATCCATAGTGGCAGTGATGAAATCGCCCAGGTCTCCGGATCCAATCTGATCGCCTTGTGCCTGCTTTGCTGCATGATCCTGATCCTGTCTTTGTGAAAAATTAATGGCCAGATATCTGCTGCGGGTGATGTATGACGGCCTGGCTTTCCGAGGCTGGCAGGTGCAATGCGCGGGCAGAAGCATCCAGGGAGACCTGATCTCGGCTTTCAGACAGTTGGGGGTCAGGCATCCGGGCCTGACCGGTTCCGGCCGCACAGACGCGGGAGTGCATGCCCTGGCGCACTACGCGCACTTTGACTATCAAGGCAAGATGACGCCCCTGCAATTGCAACTGGCATTGAATACCAAGCTGCGGGACGATCTGCTGGTTACCGGCGTCTGGCCTGTGCCGCAGGATTTCCACGCCCGCTACAGTGCCATGGCGCGCAGCTACATCTATCTGCTGGCCAGGGAGAAAACACCCCTGAACAGGCTTTTTACCGGTTTCATGCCGCGCAGCAAATTCAGCCTGGAATCTTTGCAAACACTCGCGGAGCACTTGTTGGGGAGTCACGATTTCAGCTCACTGAGCAGGGACAATCCATTGGTGCCAAACCACATCTGCACACTCTCCAAACTGGATATTTACGAGTGGAGGGATTTGGTTCGCTTCGACATCACTGCGGACAGGTTTCTGCACAACATGGTCAGAAGGATTGTGGGCACCCTGGTGAATCTTTCCCATTTTGACCTTGGCCCTCAGGAACTGCTGAATATCCTGGCAGAAAAGAATCCCAGGCAGCGCCTGGTGGTGACCGCCCCAGCCCAGGGCCTGTACCTGAGCGGGGTGCGGTATCCCAATTTGCAACTTGACGAAACACCTTTGCCCTGAGACATGGCATTGCATGAGGTTTTGATATGAACTACAAGATTCCGCGCGGGACTTACGATATCCTGCCTTCCCAGAGCCACGACTGGCACAAGATCATCTCAGCGTTTCGCCAACTGGCTGCGGCCTGCGGCTATGAGGAGATCACCACTCCGGTCTTTGAACAGGCCCAGCTCTTTGAAAGAAGCTCCGGAGAGACTTCGGATGTGGTGAAAAAGGAAATGTACCGCTTTACAGACCAAAAAGGGCGCGAGTTTGCCCTCCGCCCGGAGGGAACCGCCCCGGTGGCGCGCAGCTATCTGGAAAACCGGCTGGACATCGGCGCAGCCCACTCCAAGCTCTATTACGTTGGCCCGATGTTCCGCTACGACCGTCCCCAGGCGGGACGCTACCGTCAATTTTACCAATATGGCATCGAATTCATAGGCAGCGACCATCCCTATTTTGACGCGGAAGTGATCTCCATCCTGTGGAACTACCTGTCTGTCCTGGGCATCAAAAGGATGCGCCTGGAACTGAACAGCGTGGGATGCCCGGAGTGTTCAAAGGCCTACGACCAGGCTTTGCAGGATTACTTTAGACCTCATCTGAACGAACTCTGCCCGGATTGCCAGATTCGCCACAGCCAAAAACCGCGCCGGCTCTTGGATTGCAAGGTGAAGACTTGCAAGCAGATTGCCCAGGGCGCGCCCTCGCAACTTGACTATCTGGATGAGCCCTGCAAGGTGCATTTTGCCTCTGTGCAGGACTACCTGGCTCGGATGAACATTCCCTTTGTGATCAACCCCAGGATCGTGCGGGGTTTGGATTATTACACCAACACCGCTTTTGAAGTGATATATGAAGGATTGGGCGCCCAAAACTCCCTGGCGGGCGGAGGACGCTACAATGGCCTCCTGGAACAGATTGGCGGCAAGAACATCCCGGCCATTGGTTTCGCGGGAGGATTCGAACGCCTGTTGCTGGCCTTGCGCGAAGAGCAGATTGACCTGGGTGCCAGACCTGTTGCGGACGCCTATCTCATCACCATGGGGCCTGCGGCTCAGCAACTGGCATTGCCTCTGCTCAGCCAGCTCCGCCTGGGCGGCATCTGGGTGGAATACGATCCCACCAAGAATTCGTTCAAAGCCCAGTTGAAGGCGGCCAACAACTGCCAGGCGCGCTTCGCGCTGATCATCGGCGAAGACGAGGCTGCGGCAGGCAAAGCGTTGCTCAAAGACCTGCAGAGCGGAGAACAACGCCTGCTGGAATTGGACGCGGCCAATCAGTTCATCGAGGCCTTCAAACGCAACTGACATACTGATAATGATTTCGAGAGGATCTGGATTTGTCTGATACTAATTGAAGCGGTCATTAATGAAGTGAGAGTCATATTGAAACAGCACGAGTCTCTCATTGATAAGTATGAAGAAGAACTAATGAGTTTTTATGATGGTTAAAACCCCTCAAACAAGATTTCATGATAAGATTTAGCTAAAATGGAGCATGCATGGATCAATTCAGATTGAATAGGGATGAGGCTGAACAAATACTAAAACAGAAATTTGGCTTAGAAAGGTTCTATGACGAACAATGGGAGACCATATCTCGGGTGTTCAGGGGTGAAAGGCTACTTCTTATAGAAAGAACAGGCTATGGCAAATCGCTGTGCTTTCAGTTCCCTGCCATTATCTTTGATGGTTTGACAGTTGTTTTCTCTCCCTTAATTGCCCTAATGAGAGACCAAGTCAATAAGCTTCAAGCTTTGGGGATCAAGGCTAAGTGTATAAACAGCAACCAAAGCGATGAAGAAAACATCAATGTTATTACAGAAGCAAAACAAGGAGTACTTAAAATATTATACATTGCTCCCGAACGACAGGAAAACATGACGTGGCTTGAGGAAGTGCAACATATGAAGCTATCCATGGTGGTCGTAGACGAGGCGCATTGTATTTCAGTTTGGGGTCATGATTTTCGTCCAGCCTACAGGCGAATTATCAATCTTGTTAATCTTTTGCCCAAAGGGTTGCCTGTTCTTGCTACCACAGCAACTGCAACAAAAAGAGTTGAAAATGATGTTGCTTCTCAAATCACTGGAGATTTGAAGGTGATAAGGGGGAATCTTGTTCGAGATAATTTCCGGTTATACGTGGTTAACGTCAAGTCAGATGATGAAAAATTAATTTGGTTAGGTCAGAATATAAACAGAATGGATGGAACAGGAATCGTCTATACTGGAACGGTAGTTGAAACTGAACTGATAAGTAAATGGTTTGATTTCATTAATGTTTCATCAAGAGCATATAATAGCAGATTAGACGCTGTCACGCGAACTGAGATCGAACAAGGGTTATTGAAAAACTCATGGAAATGTGTGATTTCCACTAATGCTCTTGGAATGGGTATAGACAAACCTGATCTTAGATTCATCATTCATACCCAATTCCCTCAATCCCCGGTTCATTATTATCAGGAGATTGGGCGAGCTGGTAGGGATGGCTTGCCGACAGTAATAGTACTTTTATACAATCCGGAAGATAGAGACCTGCCAGAAGCTTTTATTGACAGTGCTAAGCCATCTACAGTTAAGTATCAGAGAGTTATTGATGTTATACAAAACGAGTTACTTGGAGAGAAGGAGTTGATGAAAAGAACTAACATTAATCAAACCCAAATACGTGTTATTAGAGCTGATCTGATCGACCAGGGAATCATCAGAGAAGTGTATATAGGAAAGTCCAAGAAATATGAGTTTGTCCCGAATTCCAAGCCATTTGATCCAAGCTTTTACGACCAGGTACGCGTGGCCAAGACTAACGAACTGAAAGCGATGATGGAGTATGCAGAAACGTCCCAATCGCGCATGTTGTACCTTTGTGAATACTTGGGCGACATGGTTAATAAGGATTTCAAAAATTGCGATAATACAGGCTTGGCAAAACACCACGTTTATCCAAGCCCAGAATGGAATAAGAAACTTGACCAATTCCGTCTCAGTTACTTTCCCGAACTACCGATTGAATCCGAAAAAACAAATCTCATCAATGGGGTAGCTGGGTCTTATTATGGTGTATCAAATGTTGGATCTGCAATCCATAGGTGCAAGTATAAAAAAGGTGGTGATTTTCCAGATTTTCTGATCACACTCATGCTAAAGGCCTATTACTCAAAGTTCTCAAAAGAGAAGTTCGATCTTGTGCTGTACGTTCCACCCACTGTATCGGGAGATTTGGTTAGGCACTTGGCAGAAAGAGTGTCCACTGTCTTGAAAATCCCCGTTTCACATGGTTTGAATAAAAATAGGATAACTCAGGAGCAGAAGGACTTTGCAAATAATTACCTAAAATCTGACAATGTTTCCGGAGCCTTTTCCATTTCAGATCCGCAGATAATATCGGGTAAAAAGATATTGTTGATCGATGATATTTTTGATAGTGGAGCTACCATAAAAGAAATTGGTAGGTACTTAACCCAGCTAGGGGCTCGAGTTATAGCACCACTAGTATTGGCAAAAACAGTCAGTGGGGATAAATTATGAAACAGTTTAAGAACACAAGGTATTGAAACTATGCAACAAGCAGCTTACTGGATTACAATATCTCACTTGAAAAGATGGAAATATGGACAGATAAATGAACTGATTAATCGAATCTATATTGACAATGGATCTGATCTGCAGGAATTCTTTTCACTTGATCCTGAAGAATGGGGAAACAACTATGCCATTGACGAAAAGCGAATATCATCTTTACTTGAAGCTAAAGAACAGTTAGTTAATAACGCATTCTTAGCTGAGAGTCTTTATAATCAAGGTTTTGAACTTATACCCCTTAACTCACCTGATTATTCTCCAACCCTGAAAGACAATCTGAAACTAACTTATTCCCCTCCTTTACTATATATCAAGGGCAATAAGCAGCTTCTTGTTGAGGATTCAATTGCGATTGTTGGATCTCGTATAGCAAGCTCTAGAGGTTTAAGTTTTACTGATAATGTAGCTAAAAAGGCAACTGAAAGATATAAAGTAATTGTTAGTGGTTTTGCTAAGGGTATTGACAAAGCAGCTCTCGATTCTGCTTTAAAGTATCATGGACATAGTATTATTGTACTTCCCCAGGGAGTTATGACATTTGGATCAGGATATAAGATGTACTACAAGCAAATCATCGATGGAGACGTGCTAGTTTTAAGCACTTTTCATCCTAACGCTCCTTGGGAAGTAAAATTAGCTATGGCAAGAAATCCGATAATCTATGGCCTTGCCAAAGAGATATTTGTTGCCGATTCTTCAAATTCAGGAGGCACTTGGTCTGGAGTAAAGGATGGATTACGTAAAGGTCGTCAGATTTACATAAGGAGACCCTCTGAGGATGAGACAAGTGCAAACAACCTGCTAATCAAAATGGGTGGAATAGCAGTTGATGAAAAAGGGAACCCTGAGATTCAGCAGGAAACTGAAAAGCAGGCTGTATCCACAACTAGCATTCAAGATAATCTTCCAAGCAGAGTAGTTGTGCTTCTGACGAATATCGCTCTGACAGCTAAAGAGATTTGTACCCAGCTTGGGATTGATATGCCATCTAAGCAGATGAAAGAAGTCCTTAGTAAGATGGAAGAGATAGAAAAAGTGAAAATCGGTCGATCGGTCAAATATCGTGTTAGACAACCAGAGATATTCGATCTCAAATGAAGTTATAACTTATTGCCGTAGTGGCTTATATTGGCATGTTTGACCCTTACTTTCCCAATCTTAAGCTCAAAATCCAACGGGATGCTTACCACTCCATTGTGCCAGGCAGCTACAATTGCCTGATATCCCATATAGTAAACTTTGCGACAGTGATCCACAAACCAGGAGCTGTTCTCAACCCGCCGACCGGTTTTCTCTTTGGCGGTGTCATCAATGATCAGGGCAGAGATTTTTCCTTCAAGTGTGGGACAGAGCTTGGCAAAGCGCAAAGAAATGCGGTACAGAAGGTTCTCCAGTTATAGAATTCATTGTTCAACATGCTGTTGAGAGGACTCTTTAGCCGAGTTGCATGGAGACTGGCTATTCCAGATAACAGAGAACGCGAGCCCTTTAGCATAACGACCAACATCAGGTACAACATAAGCACAATTGGATGACCCTTCTCCTTACCTATTCCACATTGCCGTAAGATACTGGCCAACCTAAAGCGTTTGAATAGGAAATTAGCATTGTACTCAAACAGATCTGAAGTTTTAATGTGCCCCAACGCCTTAGGAAACTAGGAATGATTAGATACAGAAACACATCCTGCCCCTTACCGGGCAATTTGCAGGCAGAAAAGCGGACCCCGCGGCGTTTCCAGCCACAGGGTCCGAAACATACCCTGTCCAGCCAGTGGATTCTCGGGTTTAGATATACTTGTCGATCTTGCCTTCGATCAGTTCCCTGATCTCGTTCATGCGGGCTTCTGATTCTGCTTCATAGCGGGTGACCAGCACGGGTGTGGTGTTGGAAGCTCTCACCAGTCCCCATCCATCGCTGAAGGTGATCCTGGCTCCATCGATGTCGTTCACATCGTAGCCCTCTGCCTTGAATTCGGCGCAGACCTTGGCCACAACGTCAAACTTCCTTTCATCCGCGCACTTGATGTGCAACTCAGGAGTGTTATACATCTTGGGCTGGTCAGCCAGATAAGTGCTGACCGGCGCGTCAGTCTGTGAAACGATCTCGATCATCCTGCATCCTGCGTAGATGGCATCGTCAAAGCCCAGATAGCGGTCTGCCATAAACACGTGTCCGCTCATTTCGCCCGCGAATTCCACCCCGATTTCCTTCATCTTCATCTTGATGTTGGCATGGCCGGTTTTATACATCATCGGCACGCCGCCATGTTTGCGGATGTCGTCAAAGAGGTTCTTGGAGCACTTCACATCGGCGATGACCGTCTTGCCGGGATTCTTTTTCAGATAGTCACGGGCCAGGATGTTCAGGATCTGATCCCCAAACAGCATCTTGCCTTTCTCGTCCACCACTCCGATCCGGTCGGCGTCTCCGTCCAGGCCAATTCCCAGTTCATACTCCGCCGCGACCACGGCGCGGGAGAGATCTGTCATGTTTTTCTCCACGGTGGGATCGGGGTGATGGTTGGGGAAGTTTCCATCCGGATCGCAATACATCTCGATCACTTCGCAACCGAGGCGCAGCAGGATTTCCGGCAGATAAGGCCCTCCCATGCCGTTGCCGCCATCCACGATCACTTTCACGGGGCGTTCCAGATGGATGTTTTGGATGATGTATTCAATGTAGGCGTCGTTGATGGTATCATCTTTGCTGTAGTGGCCTTCGCCGGTCACGAAATCCTCCGCCTGGATGATCCGCAACACTTTTTGCAGCTCTTCGGCATACACGGAGCCCAGTCCCAGATTCAGCTTGCAGCCATTGTATTGGGAAGGGTTGTGGCTTGCGGTTATCATCGCGCCGCCGTCCATTTTCAGTTTCCAGATCGAGAAATAGAGCACCGGAGTGGCCACGATGCCAATATCGGTTACGTCGCAACCTGTTTCCAGCGCGCCTTTTACAAAGGCGGCCTTCAGATCCGGTGTGGTGAGGCGGGCGTCTCCGCCCAGGGCGATGGTGCTCAGCCCTTTGCGGCGCAGATAGCTGCCAAATCCTTTGCCTATAAGGTAGTAGGATTCTTCGTTCAGTTCTTCGCCCACGATGCCGCGGATGTCATACTGTCTAAAAACCTGTGCTTTTATCATGTTTATACCTCTTGTGGTTGTAATTCTAAAATATCTTTGAGCAGGGGAAGCGCCTTTTGCAACGCCCTGGCGCGGTGGGAGATGGCGTTCTTTTGCCTGTCGTCCAGCTCGGCATAGCTGAGTTCGCCATGCTCCGGGATGAATATCGAGTCGTAGCCAAAGCCATTTTCTCCACGTTCGCTTGTGGCGATTGAGCCTGGCATAACGCCTTCCAGGCAGGCGATCACGCCGTCCGGGGCAGCCAAAGCGACGCAGGTGCGAAACTCCGCCTGCCGGTCGCTTACGCCCTGCATCAGGCGCAAGACCTTTTCACGATTATCAGCGTAACTGCAGTGATCTCCGGCATAACGGGCGGCGAAGATGCCTGGTTCGCCGTTCAGCGCCCGGATAAAGAGTCCGGTGTCGTCTGCCAGACAGAGCAATCCTGTGTGGGAAGCGCCTTCCAGGGCTTTTTTCATGGCATTGCCCGCCAGGCTGTCCTGATCCTCCTCCGTGGGCTTCAGCTCGGGGAAGTCCCTCAGAGAATGGAGTTCGACCCTGAGGTCGCCCAGCAGGTCGCGAATCTCGCCAATCTTGTCCGGGTTGTGGGATGCGATCAGCAGTGCCGGCATTCAGCTTCTTTTACCAAGCCATTTCTTGATGCGCTGCAAGACGTTTTTGTCCAAAAACTTCTCCGCGTTGGCGGTGATCTTTTGCATGATCTGCAGGATGTTGCCTTCACCGCTCCAATTGTCTTCCAACACCTTCTGGTCGGTATCGTTGAGGACCATGTTCAGCCCCATCACCAGCAGCACCATGTCATCCACGTGTCCCAGGATAGGGATGAAATCCGGGATGATGTCGATGGGCATCATCATGTAGGCGATTATGCCGCCCATCATCAGCTTGCGCTTGGTGGGAACACGTTTGTCCAGGGCCAGGCGGGTGACCAGCACAAAGAAGTCAGGCAGCAAAAAGAGATACTCGCTCAGCGCGCTGCCTGTCTTTCCTGTTTTCTCGCGAGCCCAGTGTTTGGCTTTTTGCCTCAGTTTCTCATAATACTGCATTTTTGTGTCATCCATATCCAGGATCCGGTCTTTGACTTTCTCCTGCTCAGCTTCAGGGATTTCCCTGCCTTCAAAAATATCGTCTTTCATAAGCACCTCTGAAATCCATTAATTCAAGGCTGGATTTTTCGGTCAATCTTTTTGTCTGAGTCCTGTGCCCCAGCCTCCTCTCCCGTTTGGCTATCATTTTGGGCTGCAAGGTGTTAGCCTATCATCCTTAGGTCATCCTTATAAATTATAAGGTTGACCTACGGATGACTAACGCCAGAGGGCGGTATGCAAATGAGGTCCATCCTCCTCCATAATATATAGGTGCTACGATCACGCCGTGGAAAGGTGAGATGGTGAAAAAAGTGATCCAGTTGTAATAATGCAAGCGAAATAGTATAACAGCTTTGGCAGCCCGATTCCAAAAAAGTCTGTGCCTATCGCCTTGATTTGTAGGGATCTTGCGTTAGTTGGGTGAAAAAACAGCCCGATCCTTTCAGACCGGGCTGTATGTATATCTGATTGCAGTTGATCAGCGAATTGCCGCCATGGCCGCTGCCAGTCTGGCAATTGGCACACGGTAGGGGGAGCAGCTCACGTAGTCCATTCCCACCCGGTGGCAGAATTCCACAGAGTTCGGCTCGCCGCCGTGCTCGCCGCAGATGCCGACCTTGAGGTCAGGCCTGGTCTGGCGTCCGCGTTCGGTGCCGATCTGCACCAACTGTCCCACGCCTTCCTGATCCAGAATCTGGAAGGGGTCGTGTTTGAGCAGGTTCTTTGCCAGATAGACCGGCAGGAAGACACCCGCGTCGTCGCGGGAATATCCAAAGCTCATTTGGGTGAGGTCGTTGGTGCCGAAGCTGAAGAACTCGGCTTTCTGGGCGACCTTGTCGGCCGTCAGCGCCGCGCGGGGAATTTCGATCATTGTTCCCACAAGGTATTTCACCCTGGTTCCCTTCTCGGCGAAGACCTTTTCCGCGGTCTCGCGGATGATCTTGTCCTGCATGTCAAATTCCGCCTGCGTTCCGATCAGCGGAACCATGATCTCGGGAAAGACCTTCACGCCTTTGGCCTGGACGTTGAGGGCGGCCTCGATTATGGCGCGGGCCTGCATCTCGGTGATTTCGGGATAGGTGTTGCCCAGGCGGCAGCCGCGGTGGCCAAGCATGGGATTGATCTCATGCAGAGAGTTGACGCGGTCTTTCACCTTTTGCAGGGGCATGCCCAGTTCTTCGGCGATTTCTTTTTGCTGGTCTTCCTCTTGGGGGACAAACTCGTGCAGGGGCGGATCCAACAGGCGGATGGTGACAGGCAAGCCGTCCATCGCGGTAAAGATGCCTTCGAAATCGGCGCGCTGCATGGGGAGAAGCTTGGCCAGGCCTTTCCTGCGGCCTGCTTCGTCATCGGCGAGGATCATCTCACGCATGGATTTGATGCGGTCGCCCTCGAAGAACATGTGCTCGGTGCGGCAAAGCCCGATGCCCTTGGCGCCGAAATTGCGCGCCACGGTGGCATCCTTGGGGGTGTCGGCATTGGTGCGCACATACATTCTGGTGTATTTATCCGCCAGCTTCATAAGCTCGCCAAAGTCTCCGCTCAGCTCGGGATCCACGGTCTGGAGCTTTCCTTCGATGACTTGGCCGGTGCTGCCGTTGAGGGAGATCCAGTCGCCTTCCTTGTAAACGGTGTTTCCCACACTCATGGTGCGGTTTTTATAATCGATGTTGATCGAGCCGGCGCCGGAGACGCAGCATTTGCCCATTCCGCGCGCGACCACGGCTGCGTGGGAGGTCATGCCGCCGCGGGCGGTGAGGATGCCCTGGGCCACGTTCATGCCGCGCAGGTCTTCCGGAGAGGTTTCCAGACGGCAGAGCACGACTTTTTTGCCTTGGGCAGCCCAGGCTTCGGCGTCTTCGGCAAAGAACACGATTTGGCCGGTGGCTGCTCCCGGAGAGGCGGGCAGGCCTTTGGCGATCTCTTTTGCTTTGGCGAGGGCTTCGCCGGAGAAGACCGGATGCAGCAATTCATCGAGTTTGTTCGGCTCCATGCGCAGCAGAGCGGTCTTTTCATCGATCAGGCCTTCGCGGACCATATCCATGGCCACCTTGACCATGGCAAATCCGGTGCGCTTGCCGTTGCGGGTCTGTAACATCCAGAGCTTGCCTTCCTGGATCGTAAATTCAACATCCTGCATGTCCTTGGTGTGGTTTTCCAATTTCTTTTGAGTGGCATACAGCTCCTGGTATACTTCGGGCATCGCCTCTTCCAGGGAGGGGAATTGGGCGGCTCTGACCTCTTCGGTCACTCCTGCCAGCGTAGCCCAACGCTGTGAACCGATCTTGGTGATCTGCTGCGGGGTGCGGATGCCGGCCACCACGTCTTCGCCCTGGGCGTTGATGAGGTATTCGCCATTGAAAAGGTTCTCGCCAGTGGCAGCGTCACGGGTAAAGGCGACGCCGGTGGCGCTGGATTCGCCCATGTTGCCAAAGACCATGGCTTGCACGTTCACCGCCGTGCCCCAGTCATCCGGAATGTCATTAAGCTGGCGGTAGAATACGGCGCGATCGTTGTTCCAACTGTTGAACACGGCAAAGATGGAACCCCAAAGCTGTTCCCAGGGGTCATCCGGGAAATCGTGGCCGGTGTTGTCCTTCACGGCCTTTTTGAAACGGGTCACCAGTTCCTTGAGGTCAGCGGCGGTCAGTTCGAGGTCATTGGTCACCTTGCGCTCTTTCTTCATTTCATCGATGAGCACTTCAAAGGGATCATGTTCTTCTTTGCTGGCGGGCTTGAGGCCAAGCACCACATCGCCGTACATCTGCACGAAGCGGCGGTAGCTGTCCCACGCGAAGCGTTCGTTTCCGGTCTTTTTGATAATGCCTTGCACCGCCTGGTCGTTCATGCCCAGGTTCAGGATGGTGTCCATCATGCCTGGCATGGAGGCGCGGGAACCGGAACGCACGGAGAGCAGCAGGGGGTTCTCGTTGGAACCGAACTGCATGTGCATCAGGTTTTCCACATATTTGACCGCGGTTTGCACTTCCGCTTTAAGCAGTTCGCGCATCTTGTCTTCGCCCAACTTGGTATATTCGTTGCAGGCGTCTGTGGTGATCGTAAAGCCGGGGGGCACCGGAACGCCGATCAGGTTCATTTCGGCGAGGTTGGCGCCTTTTCCGCCCAGCAGGTTTTTCATCTCAGCTTTCCCTTCGGCACTACCGTTTCCGAAGAGGTAAACACGTTTAATATCAGGCATTTATCCTCCATTGCTGTATTTATTTTGGTTACTGTAACTAAGCTAAAAAAAGAGCTTTTCTGTCAATAGTAAAGTGGACAAATCCATCAAAAGTGGATGGCGGCAAGCATATACTTTGGCAGGGTTTTCTGCTTACCAGACCAATCCCAACGGTCATCAAAATAAATGAAGACGCGGGAAATAGGTTTTTATTGATTGGATACGCAGGTGGAGCTGTTGAAAAAAACGCTTTACAGATTTGAGAGCTCCGCAAAAGTGTCTATTCGAGAAGAAAGCATTATATTTATAAAGTATAAAGTGCTGTAAGGAAAAGCGATGAAAAAGTTACTTGTCCTGCTGTTTGTGCTTGTGTGCGCATTACAGCTGGCTGCCAAAGTGGATCTGAACACCGCGGACCTGGACGAACTGCTTCTGCTGCCCATAACTCAAAAGCAGGCGCAGGACATTCTGGAATACCGCGAACATGTCGCGATCTTTGGCAGTATCTATGATCTGCGCAAGATACCCTCGATCGACCAGAAAACTTTGCTTAAAATCAAGGATCTGGCGGTTGTCTCCCTCTATATTGAGGAAGATGATGTCGCTGCCCGGCGCGAGGAGATCAGAGACCTGATGGAACGCCTGGACAGCAATGAGGGCGGTTCCGAAGGGATGTCAGACGTTTGGGAGGACTACCTGATGACTCCCCATAATGTGAACAAGATGCATTTTGACGATCTGATCAGCCTTCCCAATGTATCCGGCGTGGATGCCGTGGGGATTCTGCGCCGCGTGGCCCAGGGGGATACGATCGCCGACACCCGCGACCTGCGGAACACTGTGGGGCTGTCTTACTATGGCTACACCAATCTCCGCAGTTATGTTTACTACAAGGAACCCCCGGTGAAGAACCGCCTGATGTGGGATGCTCAGATGCAATATTACACCCGCTATCTTGACGAAGGTTCGGTGGATATGTATCTGGAGCCGTTCCTGTTGGACAATTATGGCACCAACATGAGCATCAATCATCGCAAAGACCTGACTTATTGGGGCTATTTCGATCTGGACAGGATCGATCCGGACATCCTGATCAAGTTGCGGGCACGCTATGGCAACCGCTACAAGATCGGTTGGATGCACTACAGCCCCAAAGGTGAAGCCAACCTGGAACAGAAAGATATGGACGAGATCATTGCCGATTCCAAGTTCTATGCCGGTTATGAGAACAATGAAATGCCCCTGTTGAACAATACCAAGCTCAAAGCCTATCTGGGGCATTACCGGGTAACTTATGGCGAGGGCCTGGTGATGGAAAACAGCGATTTCTATAGCGCCCGCAAGACAGGATATGGCTTCAGCAAAAGGATTCTGGGAATCACTCCTGATCTTTCCCGCACTCAGGAATACGCTCTGCGTGGAGGCGCCCTGGAGATTGCCAATCCCTATTTCCATGTGTCGGGATGGCTGTCTCAGGACAATAAGGATGCCGTGGTCTATCTGAGGCCGGATGGCAGCTATGCCCTCACCGATAAATACCAAAACGATATTCTTATCGATGAGGAGGGAAAGCACTACTATCTCGACGATATCGATAACGATGGAGAGAATGACCAAATCTACACATACGAGGACGGAACGCCAGTCCAGGGCAAGCGCAAGGTCTTTTCCTACGTGGTGCCGACAATCCGCTTTGACAACAACGAGCTGCGCCAGGCTGAGGCCTACTTCAACTCTGAACTGCAAAGCGGAACCCCTTACGACAACAGTTACATCAATCTCGGCTATAGAAAGGATGCGCTCAAAGAAAGGCTGGTGGGAACGCATCTGCAGGTCAACCCCTTCATCGGCACCAAGCTTGGTTTCACCACCTACACCGCGTTTTACGACGATGCCTATTTTGCGGTGCCGGACTGGAACGGTCTGAAGTATGTGTTGCTGCGGGATTACAGTTATTACGGAGAGTCGGACTACAAGATGATGAACTCCGAGGTCGCGGGGCTTTACAGCACGCTCACCGACAGCTATGCCCGCAATTTCCGCCGTGTGATTGGTTTTGATGCCCAGACAGTTTTAGGCAACACCTCGATTCAGGGAGAATATGCCGAACTTACTGTAGATGGCAAGGATACAGTGCTGACAGATGATCCCAAAGCCTACTTGATCAGCGCTTACACTCAGTGGTCGAACCTTTACTTTTTGACCCTTTACCGCAATTACGACATCGGCTTTGACAATCCCTACAGCAACGCCTTCTCTGAGCATGAGCGTTTCAAGGATACAATCCTGAAACCTGACAACGCCTACCTGCTCACCAATCCCACCCTGGTTGATCTCTACAACAACTCCACCCAGGCGCAGCCGGAAAGAGGGCTGTATTTTGAGACCCGCTACAAATTTAACCGTTACTTCACCATCGGCAGGAGTTACCTGGATCTGTTTGAGCGTTTGGCCGACGGACGCCGTACAGCCCGCTTCCAAAGCGAACTGGAATTCAGGCCTCTCTATCAACTGGCCCTGCGCTTGCGGTATAAAAACCAGGTGAACCGTTATGACGATGCCGCCGACAGGGGTGTTTCCAAGACCAACGAATACACCCTGGCGGTGCGCACTTTCCTTTCCAACCGGGACTTCTTGGAATTTGAATATCGCTACAACACAGTGCTGAGCCCGCCATATACCTCACTTACCAATCCGGCTGAACCCGGCAACAACAGCATGGCCGGTGCCATGGCCCTGATGACTGGAGACTATATCGGGGTGAACTACACCCACAATTTCAACTCCAACTTCAAGATCCAGGGAGCTTTCCTCTACTGGTTCGGGCATGGGATTTCGCATTGGGATTGGGAGGATATGGAGATCGACTTCATGGGCGAAAAAGGTGCCAAAGCCTGGATCGCGCTACACTCCCGCGTATCCCGGAACATGTATCTGTCTCTGAAATACCGGCACAAAGCGTATGAGGCCAAGGAGCTTTCGATCCGGCGATACAATGTACCCGTCCAAGCTGAAAACTACTATCAGCGAGTGGAAAACAAAGAAAACACAATCAGGCTCAGCCTTGAATACCGCTATTAGTGGAGGAAATAATGAGATCATATAAAAGTATTATCATAACTCTTGCCTTGTTGCTTGCCGTGGCAGTTCTTTCCGCCTGGTCCATCACAGACACCTATTTTGGAAACAAGATTATTGCCATGGGCGCCCGCAATCAGGCCATGGGCGGCATCGGCGTTTTTGACGACATGCGTCCTTCGGGGTTCAGCATCAACCCTGCCAACCTGACCCTGATGGATATAACTGTGGGCCTGGAAGGCTCAGCTTTGCTGAACCGCGACGAGGACAACCGTAGCGTGCCCCTCTACAACTCTTTCGATGCCTATATCGACGACGCGGTGTATGTTTCTAACATCAATTTCTTCTACGACTACGCCCTGGCTGGATTTGCCTCCTACGATGTGATAGAAAATGGCCGGATAGGCCTGGGTATCTCCCACAAGCCTCTGCTCAGTTTTGAAGGCATCTATGAAGAGGAGATTCGCAACAACCGCAATACGGATTACGATAAATACGCCGACAAGCTTGCGGTGAACATGATCGAAAACAAAGGCACCCTGAACCAGTTTGACAATGTGCTCAGTCTGGGCTATGAACTTGGAGACGAGGTCAGCCTGAACGCTGGCATGGCCTACCTGATTCTGGACGGCTATGCCAAGAGCGCCAAGACTATCCGTTGGACTCCCGAGGCCTACAACCTGCTTCGGGAAAACAATATCAGCGATCCTGAAGATGTATTGCCGGACTATACCCTCACCGAAAATGTGAATTACTCCGGCAACCGTTGGAAACTCGGCACTGCCATACGCCTCAATAATATATTGGGCTTTGGCGTCACTTATACAGAAAAAACCGAGCTCGACCGGAAAGGCAAGACCCGTGAGATCAACGAAGAATGCCTGGCCTGGGATGCTTCCGATGAAAGCACCGAGATTGACGAGAAGTATCTGCTGCCCTCGGAATTGAGAGTCGGCTTCAACTATCAGCCCCGCAACATCATGCGCACCTGGTTCAATATGGATGTGGAGCTTGTGAAGTGGAGCCAGATGGGAAAGAACTATGACGACCAGTATAACTTTTATGTGGGCGTGGAACACCATGTGACCAACCGCCTCCCCCTGCGTCTGGGTTTCAACACCGTCAACAGCTACTTCCGCAGTAGCGAGCTGGTGACCGGGGATCTGGATGATGATCCTTCCACTCCGGACGAGACCATAATGGTATATACCCCCACCAAGTATATCAGCCCTGCTATCACAGCCGGTTCAAGCGTGAACATCTCCAAGAGCTTTACTTTCGACCTGGCCATTGCCTACACCTGGCGCGAGTATCAGGCTCTGGACCTCTTTATGGATACCTATTACGACGACACCCATTACACCGGGCTGAACAACGAAGTGCTGTGGCCCAACACCTATATAGAGCTTAAGGATCGCGGTTGGGAAAATCCCGACCAGGTGCGCGAAAACATCATCAGTCTCACAACAAGCCTTAGCTTCAAATGGTAAGGTACCCAATGAGAAAACTATTGCTGACAGCGGCGCTGGGACTGGCTTTGATAGCTGGCCTCAGTGCCGAAGACCTGCGTCTGGACATTATGTTCAGCAACGATATCCATGGCGGCATCGACCGTTCGCAGGCCACCTTCATGAATCCTGACTTCCCCCCTCAACTGGGCGGGGGAGCCTCAGCCGCCACCCTCATCAAGCATGTGCGCGCGATGGGAGGCCCCAAACGTGCTTCCCTGCTGCTGGACGCGGGTGATTTCTTCCAGGGACGCCCGGTGGGAACGGTTACCAAGGGCAAGGCTGTGATTGACTATATGAACGCCATCGGTTACGATGCCATGACAATCGGCAACCACGAATATGACATCGCCGACACGGAACTGATCAAGACCCTTGCCGACGCCGAGTTTCCCATCCTGTCCTGTAACATAATAGAGCGGCGCACTGGCAAATTGGTCCCCTACACCCTGCCCTACATTATATTGGAAAGGATGGGCGTGCGCATCGGCATCATCGGCTTCACAACCACCGACACGGAAAAGATGAGCTTCCCCGAGAACATCAAAAACGTGGATTTCGTGGACGAAAAGGAATCCGTGAGCAAGTATGTGGATATCGTGCGCAACCAGGAGAATGTGGATATCGTTATCGTGCTGGGCCATGCCGGCCTTCCCTACGATGTCGAATCCACCTATCTGAGCCGTTACGACGCCAAAGGCAATCCACTTCAGAGCGAGCGTTACGCCGCCTGGGGGTGGGATGCCCAGGAAATTGCCCGGGAGGTGCCGGGCATAGACCTGATCGTCGGTGGCCACATACATAAAGGGTTCCCCAAGCCCTGGATCGATCCCTACTCCCACACAATGGTGGTTCAGGGCTATGCCTACGGCTCCAATCTGGGCTGGATCACCCTCAAGATTGATCCCGAGACCAAGACCGTGAGCGGTTATGAATTGCCGGCTTTGCGTGAAGGCATGATGATCACCCTCTTTGAGGATCAGTTCATTCCAGATCCGGAGATTTCCGAGGCCATCGAAGCCCAGGTTGCCATTGCTGAAGAAGGCATGGATGAGATCGTTGGCTCTTCGGCATACCATCTTTCACGCACCAATGTGGACGCCCAAAGCCTGATGGGTAACACGATCACGGACGCCATGCGCAACGAGGTGAAAGCGGATTTCGCGTTCCTGAACCTGGGCGGCGTGCGGGCGGACATCAAAAGCGGCCCCGTAACTTACAGGGACATATTTCAGGTGATGCCTTTCGACAACATGCTGGTCAGTTTTAAATGCACCGGAGAGTTTCTGCGCCGCATCATCGAGACGCGCGTGGAAGGCTCCCGGCATGGCCTGGTGGTGTCAGGCGTGAACGTGGTCTATTCCAAAAAACGCCCCAATTTCGACCGCGTTACCTCGCTCAGGATCGGAGGCCAACCCTGGGATCCCAACAAGATCTATACCTGCGCCACCACGGATTTCCTGCTCCAGGGCAACGCGGGGCTCACCCTGCTCACCCAGGTGCCACAGGAAGATATCATCAACCACCAAATCAACCTGCGCGATGCTATCGTGAATTATTTTAAGCAACACAGTCCGGTCAAGACCAAGATCGATGATCGCTGGAAACGAGACGACAACGCCAAACCAACCAAGGAGATGATGCCATGAATGTATTGATTATTATTCATTCACAGACGGGGAAAACCCTGGGCCTCGCAGAAAGCGCCCAAGCCCTGCTTGCCTCCCAAGGCCATAATGTCGAACTGGTCAGGCTTGAAACAGTGGAACCCATCGATACCAGGAATCCCACTAAGAAGAAAAACATCGACTTTACCAATCTGCCGGATATCAGCTCTGCCGACCTGCTGCTGTTGGGCGGGCCTGTCTGGGCTTTCCGGCCTTCTCCGGTGATCATGAAAGCGATCGAAGACCTGGGTGGAAAACTCGCCGGCAAGAAGGTGATTGCCTTCGTAACTCACGCATTCCCCTGGGCCTGGCTCACGGGCACAAGCTCTATGAACGCCATGCGCAGAGCGGTGGGCACCTTGGGAGCCAAGGTCTTGCCAGGCTTTGTATTGTCCAGTACAAACACTGTCAATGCCGACCGGTTTAATAAAGCGTCGGAACAGATGCTGCAGGTGCTTTAAAAGATACAACATACTATCAAATATACAAGATAGCAGACCCGGTTCAATATGAATCGGGCCTGCCTGTTTCTGCCCTGACTCAAGCGAAAAACCTCCCTGTTTTACTTGCGGCACAGTAAATAATGTGCCAACTATCACGTTTTTACTTCATAGCTCTGTCCCTTGCTGCGACTGGCTTTGGTGCCATCATCCTTAGGTCATCCCTCACCGGGTTAAGGATGACTGCCGGAAGACTCACGTCGGAGAGGGTCATGCAAATGATGCCCATCCCCCCATATATATAGGTGCTATGATATAATCGTGGAAAGGTGGAAAGGTGAAATGGTGGAAAGGTTCCCCTGAGGTGTCCTGAAAAAGGTGGACTAAAATAAGGAGTAAAAAATGGCCAAACAGTCCATCGCCCAGGTAACGCTTCGCTACAGTGAGGCGTTCAAGTTGAAAGTTGTTCAGGAGATTGATAAAGGAAGGTTGACAATAGCAGAGGCAACCCGTCTTTATGAAATCAATGGCAGAACCACGATTTACAAGTGGCTCCGCAAATACGGAAAGGATCAAGTAATAAGAAGATACGTGAGGATTGAGATGAAAGACGAGAAATCGATATTGCAAGAGCAAAAAGACCGGATCAAGGAGTTGGAGTCCGCCCTGGCCTCTGTCACCCTGCACAATATTTGCCTTCAGAGCTATGTGGAGGTGGTCAACGAGAACATCAGCGAGGCTGAAAAAAAAACTTCACTTTCCAGGCTGTCCCCCGAGCAAAGAAGAACGCTGGAGCGGCTTCTGTCAAAGCGTCCATGAGCGCCATCTGCAAGAATCTCAATAAGAGCAAGTCCTGGTATTATGAGACCCTGGCATCCTCCCAGAAGGTTGCGGAATACGAGCAGATGATTGTGGACGAGGTGCTTAAGATCAGGGCGGCGCA
>DFUX01000002.1 GCA_002379855.1 Cloacimonetes bacterium UBA4175
AACAGGCAACTCCGTCGCCTCTGCCGAACAGACTTCGGCAGCCCCTAACTTACACATACCCAAACCATAAATCCTGAAGATCCTGTCGATCCTGTTATCCGCGTTCTATCTCTATTTTATCAGCACCAGTTTCTTAGTCTCCTGGTAGTCCCCGCATTGCAGGCTGTAGAGATAGACTCCCGCGGGAAGGCCTTCCCCGCTGAAGGATATCTCATGCGAGCCTTTGCTCAGTCTCTGGCGGGACAGGAGTTGCCCGCGCAGGTTGAAGATACTCAGGGTGCCGGTGGAGTTTTCCGGGATATCTGCCTTGATCAGCGCGCTGGAGCCCCTGACCAAGGGATTGGGGTAGGCGTTATGCAGTCTGGCAACAGCTTGCGGCGCCAGAGCATCCTCCACCGGTGTGGGGCTTTGCAGCTTGGCGACAAAGAGATCCATATAGCCAATTGATGTCAGGGCATGGTTGCCAAAATTGGTGTTATCATAGAAATTCCCGGCAACGCAGGCGTTACCCGCGCCATCCAGGGCGATGCCACAACTGATATCAGAATGATTCCCTCCCGCCTGGACAGTCCAAAGCCAGTTGCCGGAGGGGTCAAGCTTGGCGACGAAGATATCATGGCTTCCACTTGCTGTAAGGGAGACGCTGCCAAAAGCGGCTGTGCTTCCAAAGCTCCCTGTCACATAGGCGTTACCAGAACCGTCCAGTGTGATGTCAGATCCAAAGTCAATACGTGACCCTCCCGCCTGGACAGCCCAAAGCCAGTTGCCGGATGGGTCGAGTTTGGCAATAAAGGCATCATCCCAATACCAAAATTCACTATTTGATGTCAGGGTCTGGCTTCCGAATGTTGCGGTTTGCGTAAAACTCCCGGTGACCCAGGCGTTACCCGCCGCATCTACGGCGATGCCACGTCCCCAGTCTTCCGTTGAACCTCCCGCGCCAACAGCCCAAAGCCAGTTGCCGGAGGGGTCAAGCTTGGCAACAAACACATCATAATACCAAGTTGTACTGTTTGATGTAAGTGTATGGCTGCCAAATGTGACTGTGTATTGAAAATATCCGGTCACCCAGGCGTTACCCGCTGCATCAACTGCGATGCTTTTTCCACAGCCACCGCCTGTCCCATCAGATTTCGCCGCCCAGAGCCAGTTGCCGTCGGGATCCAGCTTGGCGACAAAGATGTCACTGCCTGAGCTTGCCGTCAGAGTATGGCTGCCAAAAGTGGCTGTACCACGGAAAAAACCGGTTACCCAGGCATTACCCGCTCCATCCACAGTGATGCCGTGCCCCTCGTCAGCCTCTACCCCTCCCGCTTGAACGGCCCAGAGCCAGTTGCCGTCTGTATCCAGCTTGGCGGCGAAGATTTCATTTTCCTCGCTTGCTGTCAGGGTATGGCTGCCAAAAGTGGCTGTACCTTCAAAAAATCCGGTCACATAGGCGTTACCCGCACCATCCACAGCGATGCCAAATCCCTCCTCATATCCAGTCCCTCCCGCCTGGACGGCCCATAGCCAGTTGCCGGAGGGGTCCAGCTTGGCAACGAAAAGATCCGTATTATACTTTCCATAATCTTCCTCCCCTTCGATTGCCGTCAGGGTATGGCTGCCAAAAGTGGCCGTGTATTCAAACCGCCCGATGATATACTGGTTGCCCTGGCTGTCAACCGCAATGGAATTGGGATAATCCATTGCAATTCCTCCCGCGTTAACCGTCCATTGCCACTGGGGTTCCAGCGCTCCCAAAACCGCCGTTCCGCAGAGCAGGATAAGACACATAATCAAGCTGTTCAGTGCTTTCATTTTCTCCTCCCATGGTTTGGTTTTTACTCAGTAATTTGCTGGGTTGGTTTTGTAAATATATAAAGCAATACGTGTTCCGATTGAATCTTTATTATATAGGGAGGGGATTTTTGGGAATCACGCAGATTTACGCGGATAAAAGGCGCGGATAAGCGCGGATTGGTGTTGTGGGGCGGTTGCTTTGGGTCTGGTGCTTGTTTTTAGGCTTTAAAAGACTGGATCCCGGGTCGCTGCCCGGGATGACACGGTATGTAGTTTGGTTGGCGTTATTTCATGGCTGTGTGCTGTGGTGTGGCTTCAAAAAACTGGATCCCGGGTCAAGCATGCGCTTGCCCGGGATGACACAATATATAGCCTGGTGGACTTGTTTTTTGGGAACCTTATCACCATTTCACCTTTCCACCTTCAAAGATCCCGTCGATCCTGTCATCCGCGTTCTATTTCAATTCATCCTTCCGCTACCATTTTTGACAGAATAAAAAGATTTTAGCTTGACCAAATCGGAGCCTTCCACATAGTTGTCGGAATGTGCGAAGTGGTCTGAATCGCGCCGTAATTTCGGTCAGGCTGTTGCTCTCAAACTAAAGGAATTGTGTAAGATATGATTTTAGCCGCCGCGGTGTTGCTGACACTGATTTTGTTTGCCAGCGTGTTCCACAAGGTGAACGTGCCGGTCATCATTCTGTCGCTGTTTATAGGAATTATTTTTGGCAGCGACGTGACGGGGCTCATCGATCTTAACAACGCGCAGTTGGTGAAAGAGATTGCCAACGGGGCGCTGATGTTCATCCTGTTCATCGGCGGTTTCAGCACCAAGAAGCAGCATTTCCGCCAAGTGTTCAAGCCAGTGGTGCTGATGTCCACCGTGGGGGTGGTATTGACCGCCCTGGTGACCGGAACACTCTTTCACCTGATCACGGGATGGCCTTTTCTGAGGGCTTTGCTGGTGGGCTCGATCATCTCTTCCACAGACGCGGCGGCGGTGTATGCCATCTTCAAGGGGCACTCAGTCGATAACAAGGTTCGCACCCTCACAGAGTTGGAATCGGTGTCCAACGACCCCATGGCGGTGGTCTTGACCACGTTTATGGTCGGCCTGGTGGAGGGGGGCGAGGTCAGCACGCTGAAGGCGGTGGCGAGTTTTGTGTGGTTGTTGGTTGGAGGAGCGGGCATCGGGGTGCTGGTCGGTTTTCTGGCGGTCTATGTCTTTAAGAAAATCCGCCATATCGAGGCGGAATATTTCTATATCTATCTGCTTGCCATCGTGTTGCTGAGTTACAGCCTGGCGGAGTTGGCCGGGGGCAGCGGGATGCTGTCCGCTTTCTTTGCCGGTTTTGTGATGGGCAACAAGCAGATTCCATACAAAAAGGGCTTGCTCGCCTTCAACAACATCCTCTCCTTCATCACCAACGTGGGGCTGTTTATCATGCTGGGGCTGCTGGCCTTTCCGAGCAGCTTTAAGGATATCTGGCAGTCGGGCGTGATCGTGTTTCTGGTCCTCACTTTCGTGTCGAGGCCGCTGATGGTTTGGCTGCTCACGCTGTTCACCGATCTGAAGCCCAAGGAAAAGCTCTTTGTCTCGGCGGTGGGGCTGAGGGGCGCGGTCCCGATCGTGCTGGCGACCTATCCGGCGGCGGTGGGGCTGGATAGCGGGCACGTGATCTTTAACATCGTGTTCTTCAACGTGGCGCTCTCCATGCTGCTGCAGGGAACGACTCTGGTGCCTCTGGCGCGCAAACTGGGCCTCACCACCAAAGACCGCAACAAGGTGCCCAAGATGCTGGAACTGGTGACCGTGCAGGACACCAACTATGAGATCATCGATATCTATATCGACGATGAAATCTATGAGGGTTCCTGCCTGGTGAAGGATCTGAACCTGCCGCCGGGCACCCTGATCACCTTTATCAACCGCGAGGGCAAGGTCATAGCACCCTCCGGCGCGGTGGAGATCAAGCCCAATGACACCCTCACCGTGCTGGTGGAAAAAAGAAATATCGACATGATCCCCCTGGAGATCAAGCGCGGCTTTATGCACAAAGGCAAGGGCGGGCAGGAGGCAGATGCGGAGCAGGCGGAACCCGATGCCGTGGTTGTGGCTGCAGAGGAAGAGGATGGGCTGCAGGGCGACCCTCAAGTCTCCAGTTAAGGCTCTCATCAGGAGCGGGATGAGATTGGCGCTGGCAGGCGGGAATAGTGCTTGACACCATTTATCCTTCCAAATAGAAAGGCAAAAAGCTTTAGGAAGCAGTTCCTGAGAAATCCGGCAGACAAGGAGAAAGACAATGAGCAAGATTCAGCGGCGCGGCGGCTACCTCTTGGCGGCACTATTGGTTTTGGGCGCGGTGCTGGCCTCCTGCGGCAAAGACCCGGTGGCTCCGCCCGAGCCTGTGCTGGCAACCCCTCCCCAATTGGATCCCCCCAGCGGGGATCTGGACAGCCTGGATGTGATCACCATCACCTGCAGCGATCCGGATGTGGTGATCAAATATACCCTGGACGGCAGCGACCCCACCGAGCTTTCGGCGCGCTACACGCAGCCTTTGCAACTCTCTCAGCTCTTTCCCCCCATGGTGCGCAACGGCGTTCTCAAAGCCCGTTCCTTCAAGCCGGGCAGGTATCCCAGCCTGACGGTGAGCGGCGCTTATACTATCGAAATGCCGCCTTTACCCGCCAGTTTTGTCCTGATCCCGGGCGGAACCTTCAACAACGGCAGCGCCAACGTGAACGTCAGCAGCTTCTATCTGGACAGTTTTGAGCTGACCCAGGCAAGCTATCAGGCTGTGATGGGCGCCAATCCCTCCTATTTTCCGGGGCCGGACAAACCGGTGGAACGGGTGTCCTGGTTCGACGCGATTGCCTATTGCAACCGGCGCAGCATCCGGGAAGGGCTGACGCCCTGCTACAGCTATGGCCAACAGGGCATGGATCCGGACAACTGGCCTCTGGATTGGAACCAGAACGACATCAACCACGCCTATGTGTATTGCAATTGGGACGCCACCGGCTACCGCCTGCCCACCGAGATGGAATGGATGTTCGCGGCGCGGGGAGGCAGCGGATTCCAAGGCTACATCTACCCAGGAGGCAACAACCTGGGACCACTGGGCTGGTATCTGGACAACTGCGGCGCGGTCTATGGCAGCACCCAGCCCGTGGGGCAAAAACAGGCCAATGAACTGGGACTCTTTGACATGGCTGGCAACGTGGCGGAGATAGTGTGGGATGTTTTCAGCGCCTATCCAGTCACCTATCAGGTGGATTACCGCGGCCCGAACCCCACCCTGGCGGGCGAACCGCACTGCGTGCGCGGAGGCAGCTTTCAGAGCATGGAGGAGGTTTGCAGGGTGGATGCCCGCGGGCAGACCGGCTGCACCTCGCTCTTCAACCACACAGGCTTCCGTCTGGCGCGCAGAGCGATGAGCGCCAAGTAGGGGAGGCGTCCGCGACGCTTTGGAAACCGGAAGGCGCTATTTGAGCAACAGCATCTTGCGGGTCTGGCTCTCTCCGTCTCCGCTCAGGCGCAGCAGGTAGGTGCCGGAGGCAAGGTCCCTGCCCCGCTCGTCTTTACCATCGAAGCTGACGCTGTGGCGTCCCCGGCCGAGGAAGCCCTGTGCCAGGCGCCGCACCCTCGCGCCCCTGATGTCGTAGATATCCAAAGTGTAGCCGATTGAGGGTTTGCGCACTTCAAAGCTGATGGTGGTGCTGGGGTTGAAGGGGTTCGGATAGTTCTGTTCCAGCAGGAAGGCGGCAGGGCTTGGCGCGGTGGGGTCAGAGACGGGTGTCTTCGCGCTCATGCGGGCCACAAAGATGTCCTTTCCGCCCTGGCTGTACATGATGGGGTTTTCTCCAAAGGTGCTGTTGAGGTTAAAATATCCGGTCACGTAGATGTTGTTTTCAGAGTCGATTGCCAGAGCGTAGGCGATGTCGAATCCGGGGCCTCCGGCGCTTTGCACAGCCAACCAGGTGCCCGCTGAATTGATCTTGGCCACGAAAATGTCGTTGGAGCCGCTGCTGTTTTTGGTGATGGTGCCGAATTTGGCCTGTCCCGTGAAACCACCCGCCACCTGCAGGTTGCCATAGGAATCTATCGCCAAGTCGTTGCAACTGATCACGTTGTAGCCACCCGCCTGGCGTGCCCAGAGCCAGGCTCCCGAGGCGTTCAGCTTGGCCACGAAGACCTCGGCATAGGATCCCTCAATGGCGGTGAGACGATAGGGACCAAAGGTTGCCGCGATACGGAACAAACCGGCGATATAGATGTTGCCGCTGCTGTCCGTGATGACGCGGTAGCTCCAGTCGTCGCTGATTCCGCCGCAGCTGCGCGCCCAGAGCCAGTTTCCGCCCGGATTGAGCTTGCCGACGAAGATGTCGTGGACGTCATTTCCCTGGCTGGTGAAAACCTGGTTGCCAAAACTCACGGTATCCATATAGTTTCCGGTCACCACCAGGTTTCCGGCGGGGTCAATATCCAACCCGAAGATGTGATCACTGCGAACTCCGCCGCCGCTGATGGCCCAAAGCCAGTGTCCGGCAGGATCGAGCTTGGCGATGTAGAAATCCGAACTGCCGACGCTGGTGAGATTGAAGCTGCCAAATGTGGCAGCGGTGTAAAATCTGCCGCAGATATAGGCGTTGCCGCCCTCATCCGTCCTCACGCAGCGCCCATCCGAAAAGTCCAGTCCGCCGGAGCTGACAGCCCAGAGCCAGTTGCCGGAGGGGTCGAGCTTGGCCACAAAGGTATCGCTGGAAGCGCCTGCGTTGCCATATCCGTCGCTCTGCAGGCTGATGTCGCCAAAATTGATTGTGCCGTAATATGATCCCGTGATAAAGATGTAGCCGCTGTCAGACACGGTAATGGAGCGGGCATAGACATCATCCATACCACCTATCTTGTTCACCCAGAGCCAGTTGCCGGAGGGGTCGAGCTTGCCGCAAAAGACATCCGACACCCCGTTTCCGGTGAGGCTGATATCCCCAAAGTTTGCGTTGGAGATGAAGCTTCCCGCGACATAACAGTTGCCCTCGGCATCCGTGGCGATGGCTTCGCCCAGGTCGTCGTTGAAGCCGCCGGCGCGCAAAGACCAGTCCCACTTTTCCGTCTGGGCGGCCAGTCCGGCTGCCAGCAGGAGCAGCAGCGCGCAAATAATTGTATGTTTCAGTGTTGGCATTTAACCTCCCGTCCGACACAAGTTCGGATTTGTGAGAGCATTATGCTTCAGCTCGCCTTTTAGGTCAAGGACAATTTAATACTTCATTCAAACTGAGCGGGTATATTGTTATAAGTGGATAAACGTTTTTCTCCAGATAAGGGATTTTTAGACCGGATTTGAGCCAAATACCATAAGCGGACTATGGCAGAATATCCTCTTTTTCCCGCTCTGCTCCAGGTAAAAAATCTCTCTTCAATACTTGCGGCCAATAACACAAACTGCCAACTATCCCGATATTGCTTCATAGCGCCCTCCCTTGCTGCGACTCGCTTTGGTGCCATCATCCTTAGGTCATCCCTTACCAGGTTAAGGATGACTGCCGGA
>DFUX01000041.1 GCA_002379855.1 Cloacimonetes bacterium UBA4175
CGGCAGCGTCGGATGTGTATAAGAGACCGCCCCCCAAACTACAAACCGTGACACCACGGCCTGCGAGCCGTGATCCAGTCTTTTAGAAACAACAACCCAGCCCCGAAACAAAGCACATCAGAATACAAGACGCGTCATCCCGGGCAAGCATACCTGACCCGGGATCCAGTGGCTCTGTCAGTTAGTGCCCAATTCCTTTGTATCCTGTTGATCCTCGTTATTGTCGTAGTTATAGGTGAAGTCGTGAGTTCCGGCTTTCACCAGATTCTTCAATTTGTCGGCAATCATTTCCATTTCGTCCAAAAAATCAATGGTGTTCAATCCACCCACTGGATCGCACTGGGCTTCCTGGATCATGTGCAATATCTTTTCCCGCAGGCTGTAGTGCATCTCGTTGATACGGCCTTCCAGCTCGATGATCTTGAAAGTGTATAGGGGCTTGCGTTCTTCCAGGTAATCTATGCTGAGGTCTGTCATGAGGATAACTTTGGAGTGCAGCTCATCGATCATGGACACGAATTCCGGGGAGAGCGGATTTTTCTGGGCGGGAATCTGCAGATTCAGGATGCGGTTGACTTCCTCGGTAAAGTCTCCCGCTTTCTCGATGTCATTTATGCTATGCAGCAGCGCGGGAATGCGCGAGATGATGGGGATGGCGTTGGTGCGCTCATTCACCGCCACCAGATAGCGGGTGGTTTCTTTTTGCAGGTGATCGATGGCGGCTTCAATGCGGGGCAGCTTAGCTTGTTTGCGGTAATCCTTTTCCTTGAAGGCATCATAGGATATCATCAAACCCAGACGAACCAGGCGTAGCATTTCCCGCATCTCTTTGATAGATTGATCGATAGCCAGATATGAGTCGTTGATGAGATGGTAGTTCAGATGCTTCGGCTCTCCCAGGGATATGGTGTCCTCTGGGTCTTCGGGTATTATCCTGCAGGCAATTCTGGCGAGCAATCCCGCAAAAGGCAGCATGACGAGCGTGTTCAAAACGTTGAAAAAAGTATGGCCGTTAGCCACGTGGCGGGCGACGTTTTCTCCCGCGAAGACATTGCCCGGGGTGATGGAGTTAATGAATATGGTATAATATCCCAGCCAGGTAAGGGTGGCGAAGATAATGGTTCCAAACACATTGAATAGAGTGTGTACCATAGCCACCCGGCGGGCTGTGTTGTTGGCGCCCAGTCCGGCAAGCCAGGCGGTGATCGTGGTGCCGATATTGTCGCCAAACACCAGGTAGAGGGCACCCTCAAAGGGTATCAATCCCGTATTCGCCAACACCATCACGATACCTACCGAGGCTGAAGAACTCTGAATGAGCATGGTGAATACAGTGCCGGCCAGAATCGCAGGTATGGGATAATCAGCCAGATTGGCAAGTATCCGGGCTGCCGTTTCGGAGTCTCTTAAACCTGAAACCGCGAGAGACATCACATTCAATCCCACAAAGAGCAAACCGAAACCCAATACTATCAGACTCCAGTGTTCCATGGTGCGGCTGCGTTTCAGAAAAATGCCAATAACTCCAATGACCACAAAGGCAAAGGCAACATCCCCAATATTGAAAGCGATCAACTGCGCTGTGACGGTGGTGCCGATATTGGCGCCCATAATCACTCCCACAGCCTGCTGAAGGGTCATGATCCCAGCATTTACCAGGCCAATCAACATAACGCTGGTGGCAGAACTGCTTTGGATGATGCCGGTAATGCCAATGCCCACCAAAACTCCCTTGAACGGAGTATTGGTGATCTTTTTCAAGATGCGCCGCATCTCGTTTCCCGCAACAGCCTGGAGATTGTCGCTCATCATGTTCATGCCAAACAGGAAGAGAGCCAATCCACCAAACAAGTTGACGATGTCCAGCCAAGTCATATTCTACGATACTCCAGAAAGGGTAGTTTTTACGATAATTATCAGGTTGATAATATGGTCAAGACCTTTTTGGTTTCCGGATTCGTTTAGGGTAATGTATCTGACAGTATAACAGATAGTTCTGAGTCAGACAAGTTGCGCCAGAAACTGTCTGTTGCTTGTCTGGGTATGGTGTGGTATGCTTAGCTTTCGATGTCCAAAGCGGGAGCGGCGTTCGTCAAAGCGGTGTACGCTTCTTTCGCAGGCTGGTTTCCAGGTTTCCGGGCTCAGGGTTACAAACTGCAGGTAGCGGGAGATAAACTCTTGCGCAAGTTTTTGGAAGGTATTGGTTTCAAATTCGCCAGCCCAAAAAAGCAGCAGATGGCTGATGTCGTCTTCCGGGGCAGCTTCCCGCGAATCTGAAAAGTCTATAAGCCAGCACGAAGTATCTTTAATCAGGATATTGCGTGGTTGATTGTCCCAATGACAGATGCAGCGGCCTTCTTGCAAGGTTGCCAGATGGAAAGCGCTGATGGTGTCCGCCAGCAGGACGCAAATCCGGGTATCCAGCGGGAGGTCGAGATAGGGCGTGCCCTGAACTTGTTCCAGCACAATAAGGTCTGGCTCGTTCCACCTTATCAATCTGGGAGTTTGAGGTAAAGCGAGGCTATAAGCCGCCATCTCGCGATGGAAAGCCCCGGGATCGGAGAAGTATTTGTAAACCTGACCGTCGCGGATAATCAGGCGCGATTTCTCTTCAAATCTATTGGAGTTCTTATTCCACTTTGAAGCTTTCAATCCGGTTTTGTTCAAAGAGGGGAACCAACAGCTCGTTGGTGGGTTGATGGTAATAGATGTCAGCAGGGCTGTTTACTGCACTCTTCCATTGGATGAAGCGGTTTTGTTCCTGGGGAATCATATAGATGGCGTTCTCTCCCCAGGAGCTGATATAGATTCTACCCAGATCGTCAATGGCGATCCCATCCAAATTGTCATACAGGGTTTCTTTGAAAACAGACAGGTCATTGGTGTCAAGATTCAGAGTCAATATCGGCGAGCCTTTGCTGAAACAAACGATCAGCATCTGATTGCGGGGACGGTCGTAAACAAGGCCATTGGGTGATTTGAGCAAGGGGGAGCTGATGCTTTGAACCTGGCGGGTGCCGGGGTTTACAATGAAGATCCTATCAGCTTCGGTATCGGTGACATAGAGCTTGCCGTAGCGGTCGCTTTCCACGTCGTTCAGCATCTTGGCTCCCTCCACCGGGATGCTTTGGCTTATCTTTTTCTCCTGCAGGTCGATCACATGCAATTGAGTCCTGTCCGCCACATAAAGAAAAGGGGCAAGCACCTTCATCCCGCGGGGATTTTTGATTCCCTTGCCAATAAAGAGTTTCAAACGACCCTTGTCGTCCATGCTCAATATCTTGCCATTGCCGACATTGGAAATCAACAAAGTGCCATTGACGCTGTCAAAAGCTATGCTTTCCGGTTTATTCAATTTCGCGGGGCCCAAGATCCTGCCCAGGATCAAGATTGCCAGCAGGATCAATACCAGCGCCGCCAAAATGATTATGATTCTGTTTTTGCTGAGTTTGTTCAACATTATCTCCTTGTATCAGTGTTTAGATTTGATGCTCCAGGTGCAGCCTTCGGGGGTGTCTTTGATCTCGATTCCCAGGGCCGCGAGGTCATCTCTGATCCTGTCCGAAACAGCCCAGTCTTTTTTAGCCCTGGCTTGCGCGCGGTAAGCCAGGATGAGTTCCATTAGTTGTTTGGACAGGTCGGGGACGGAATCTTGCAAAATGCTTTCCAGATTTTGGAAAAATCCCAGCACCCGACCTAACTTGACCAGCATCAGGGCGGCTTGCTCGCGCTGAGTCCGCGGCAAATGCTCATTCCTGATCTGCCGGTTAAGGTCGAACAACACGGCGATGGCTTTGGCGGAATTGATGTCGTCATCCATGGCGGCGATGAAGTCTTGTTCCGCCTGCGACAGGCTGTTATCCTCAACGATGCTGTTTTCCACAAACCCAATGCTCTTCAGCGAGCTGTAAAAGTTTTCAACCGCCCGTTCGGATTCCTCGATTATCTCACGGTTGAAATCGATAGGGGAGCGGTAGTGTTTGGAGAGGAAGAAGAAGCGGATTGCTTCGGGGCTGTGATGCTCCAGGATGTCGCGCGCGTTGAAGAAGTTTTTCAGGCTTTTACTCATTTTTTCGCCTTCGACATTGAGGAAACCGTTGTGCATCCAGTAGTTTGCCAGAGGTTTGCCGGTGAGGGCGAGGGCTTGGGCAAGCTCATTCTCATGGTGGGGAAAGATCAGGTCGATCCCGCCGCCGTGGATGTCGAAAGTTTCGCCCAGGTATTTGCGGCTCATAACCACACATTCCGTGTGCCAGCCTGGACGCCCCTCGCCCCAGGGGCTTTGCCAGAAAGGTTCCCCGGGTTTGCTTCGTTTCCAAAGGGTAAAGTCTGCAGGATTGCGTTTTTGCAGGTTTTCTTCGACCCGGGCGCCTGGCATCTGGTCTTCGGTTTTTTTGCCTGAAAGGCTGCCGTATTCAGGCAGAGAGGCTGTGTCGAAATAGACATCGCCGTTAACTTCATAGGCGTTGCCTTTTTCCACCAGGGCGTTTATCAGCTCGATGATCTCCGGCATCACCTCCGTGGCCTTGGGTTGGTGGGTTGGAGGCTTTATTCCCAAGGCTTGCGAGTCATCCAGAAAGGCCTGGATATACTTGCTGGCGATATCTTCAAAGCTGGTCTGTTCTTCGATTGCCTGGGCTATGATCTTGTCATCGATATCGGTGATATTCTGTACGTAGGTGACGTCATAGCCGCGATACTCGAAATAGCGTCTCAGGACGTCGAAAAAGATGAAGGCGCGGGCGTTTCCGATGTGAAAATAGTTATAGACAGTGGGCCCGCAGGCATAGATCTTTACCTGTCCCGGCGTGATGGGAATGAATTCCTCTTTTTTCCGTTTGCTTTGATTGTATAGTTGCATTTAATCCTCAGTTATAGATCACCAGCCGTTCAGTCTTTTCCGCTTTGCGATTTTCGGACGTGGCTTTCAGCTTGATAAAGTAGGTGTTGTTCGCCAGTCTGCCACCCTTTTTGTCCCTGCCATCCCAATGGATTTTATTGAAACCGGTAAGGCCAGTCGTTTTGATGGTGTGTACCTTTTTGCCGGTGATGGTATATATATCCAGTGTGAGGTCGCAGTTTTCAGAGAGCATAAAGGTAAACCAGGTTTCCTTGGACATTGGATTGGGATAGGGGAGCAGACGGTCAATGGTCAGCTCACCGCCCTTCTTAACAAAAAACTCAGTGGACTTAACCGCCGGGCTGTTAAAGTTGTCGAAAGCAATGAGCTGTATCGTGTGGTGGCCTTCCTGCAAACCGTTGAGGGGGTATCTGAGCGTCCCCAGAGTGTGCGAATCCGGCTCATAATTGAAGTATGAGGTTACGGGAACCGCTTGCAGTGAACCGTCCAGGATCATTAACATATTGTGCCCCGGGCTGCCTGTGATGTTGATGCCGTTTTCATCTGAGATTCTGGCAATGAGGGTGGTGTTGGGGGTCACAGTATCACCTGGCCTGAAGTCCATGCTGCCCAGAAAGATTTCTATTTTGGGGACGTCTGTATTTTCCGCTATCACAGCCTGAGAGCTGAGCATGGTGGGGTATTTGTAGTTAACGTAGTCCTGTTTGGCGTCTTCATCCCAAAGATATGAGACAATCAGACCTGTGTCACCTGTGCGCACATCATCGGGAACAATGAAAGAGGCGCTGTAATCACCGGATTGAACAGAGACCTCTCCCTTGAAAAGGTTGTTGCCGCGTTTGCTGACGATGGTCTCATAGTCAAGACTGTCTCTGAACACCGAGTTGAAGGCTTGTATGCTTGCCATTCCGCTGTGCAGGCTGGGGCGGAAGTGCCCGTCGATCTGCACTCTCTGTCTCGCAAAAAGCGTATCGCTTTGGCTATCCTGATTGAGGCCAAGCACGGTGATCAGGCTGTCTCTGACCGGGGGAACTACTTTCAGTAGTGGATCGCCCAGTAAAACATAGGTGGCATCGTTGTCATCGCTGTTGGTGTGTTGAAATTTGGCTCTTGCGATGGAATATCCTAACGAGTTGCGGTTGTTTGCCAGGTTGTGCAGCAGGTTTTCCATCATGGGGCCGTTGCCGTAGGAGGCGCTCATTCTGGTGGCAGAGTAGGAGGCGATGGCTCCCACATTGTCTTGCAGCACCAGCTTTTGCCCCAGGCTCTCGTAGCCCCAATAGTCAAAATGGGAAACCTGGCAGGAGGCTGCCATGAAGAACGGCAGCTTGCCTTGGTTTGTAAAGCGTCCCATATCGGTCGCGCCGTTGAGATAGTCTTCAGCTCCCAATTTGTCATAGGATCCGTGTCCGATATAGTACCACACCAAGCGGCCTTCGTTGATGGCGGCGATCATGTCATCCCGTGCCTGAGGCTTATTCTGGAACTCATCATACTCATACAGCCAGGCGAAAATCTTGTCCACCAGTATGCTGGGATGCACTTTATTGCCGGCGGATTCGACCTGTTGTGTGTGGACATTTTCATGCGTAGCGCTGCCATTGTACAGGTCATCGGCCAGGAAGACCATCGAGTTGCGCCACCAGCCACCCTGGGGTTCTTGCACATAGCGTTGGAAATTGCCCAGCATGTTGTTTAACTCATTGAGGTTCCGAACGGGATAGCGGCCGATTGCAACTTCCGGATACGATGCCTGGGTGAGCATGACAAAATAATCGTCGGAAACTATCGCGTCTTTGCCAGTTCCCTTCTGGAAGACCATGATTTTATTCTTTTCAGCGGCCTGTGAAGAGTAGTTGCGCCAATCGACGGTGCCCAAACCCAGCAGGATAACAGAAGTCAGACGGGGAGTAGGGAAGTTGTGATAAACATGGCGGATGAACTGGCGGATTGCCACTGGGTCGGGATGTCCGCCGTTGAATTGGGTGATAATATCTGACTGCCTTACCACCAGACTCTTCTTCCCAAGTAAATCCAGATGCATGGATGCCAGCGATTGAGCCTGGCTAAGGAATTCATCCGGGGTGATGATCAGGTTGTCCACGGCGCCCGAAGGAGAGGCAATATCTGCCGGATTGACTGCAGTGATGTTTAAGGGAGCGTATAGCTCGGAATCTGAGCTTAAAATGTAAGTTGTATTAGACACTCCAGGGGCTACGAAATAAAACCCGTTCTCAGCCGTTCTCAAGGGGACTATATCCGTTTCCCCAAAACCGTTGATTCTATAGACCCAGGTATTCGAGTTGCCTGTGAAATTATAACGGACGTTTTCTCCGTAATTAAAGGCTAACTGGTTGACCAGATATTGGCCTGTTGACTTATTGAGCAAACGCTTATAATCCACCGTGATCCAGTTTAGAAACAGATTGTCGGCGCCGTCTCTGATGACTTTTATCCGGATCGTGTTTGAACCATTTTGGAACGATGAGGTGGGTTTGAAGAAAACGTATTCCGGATTGCCGCGCCACCTGAAGGTGATGCCGTTCAAAGTGTCGGCTGGAATGGGCTCTCCGTTCACATAAACTGAAATGTTGTGCCAGAGACGGGATGGAATATCCTCCTGTTGTATCCAGAAGCTGAGGTTTTGCGGGCTGGAAGTGTCCAGATCCTGGAGGTTGACCTGAAACTCATACTCGGCTGTCGTGTTGCCAAACATGCGGGTCATATACCAGTCAAAACCTGCCTGTTCCCTACGATGGCTTTCGGTTTCCAACCGAAACTGCTCGTTGTGGCTATTGCTCTGATTAACCCATGTGGTGTAGGCAGGAAGTTCCTGCATTCTCAGGGGCGTGCCGCTGAAACCGTTACCAAAGGTTAGCCAGTAAACGGTGTTGCCGGAGTATGGATTGTAATAGGTGGCATGTGACTGCAGGGTTTGATTCTTTTTTATCCCGTTCCGGTTTGTGCCATAGAATACGATATAATCCTGCGGGTCAAAGCTGCCATCCTCTGCTCCGACCACCCGGATCGGTATTTCACGGAATTCCGGGCCAGGATTGTTGATCAGGTATGGCAGAAGCTCCCCTCCCGTGGTAAACAGGCGAAAACTGGCAGGGTCAACTACCGATAGCGGAAAGCTGCTTAGCTGGTTGTAGCCCAGCTTGAACATGCCATCCCGGTCTGTCTCCAGGCGAATCCAATGGTCAGACCGGCTAAAGTCGGCATAGTTTATAGTTTCTTTGGCTGCGGAACGCCAATGGCGAACCTGGTTGGGATTCAGCATATCCGATAGCATCAAATCGCTCAACTCATCCGGTTCAGCCGGGCTTTTTAGACCGGTGTTGCCCAAAATATCTATCCTGATAAGTGCCCTGGTAGTGACATTCAGGTTGTAAACGCCATCGTAAGAAAATGGATGGATCTGTAAGGGAACAAAGCCATACCCGCGGTATGTGCCGTGGGGCAGGGTTTTAAGCAGGGTTGTCGGTTGCTCAGCATAAAGACGTTCGTTGATGGTATATCTGTTTTCTGAGATGCCATCCACCATCAGAACTTCGGGTACTGGCGCAAGGCGCTTGGTGAGTACCTTGCTTTCCACGCTCGAATCCAGTATCGTGGCCGTGATGTCTCCAGATGGCGGAATTCCGATTTTTACTTCCGCATGAGGTATCAGAGGAGATCCGCTCACTGATGAGTAGTACATTCCAGACACTTGAATCCGCAGCGTGCCATTTTCCTCTGACAGATTGTAGGCATCAAGACGATACTCGAACAGGATGCTGGAATCTGTTTGTTGGATTACGGTTACGGTCGCTCCTAACAATGTTAGCGAGAAGATGCTCACAACGAGCAGAAACCAGCCTTTCATGCTTTCCTCCTTTCTTTAAAAATATGCTCCAGAAGGTAGATCAGGCCGTAAAGAATAGCCATGAATAAGAAGATTCCGCCCATTCCCAGGGCTGAGATCTTAAGGGCGCTGACAAAGTTTTGCATTACCATGGTTTGTGCGTCCGGAGTCATCAATATACCTCGACTACTTTTAATAGTGATAAGCTCTGTTGTTGTGGATCATAAGGGCACGATAGATCTGTTCCACAAGGATCAATCTTGCCATCTGATGCGTAAATGTCAGCTCAGAAAGACTTAACACCGCATCTGATCTCTGTTTCAAGGTCAGGTCAGTTCCATAGACACCGCCAATGATAAACACAACACGTTTATTATGAGATATACTAACCAGATATTCAGAGAATTCAAGCGATGATTTCATCTGGCCTTTTTCGTCCAACAAAATCACATAATCATCAGGCTTGAGACGCTTGAGGCAGTTTTGCGCTTCTCCAAACTTCACGGCTTCGACGCTTCCTGCTTTGCTGATGCTGACATCAGCCAATTCCAGGATGTCCAATTTTGCCATGGGAGACAAGCGTTTCAGATACTCGTCTATGGCCTGTTTAAGCCAGGCTTCCCGGGTCTTGCCAAACTGGATTAAGCGTAGATTCACCGCTGCATGCAGGTCATGGCCATGGCCATGCAAAGCACCTTCAGCTCTCCCCGGTCTGCGCGGGAGGGTATCAGGATCGGAGCTTTGGTGCCCACCACCACATGGGCAACCCTGTAACCGCAATAATGGGTGAGCAGTTTGCCATAGATATTACCTGCTTCGATGTTTGGCACAATCAGCACCTCCGCGCGTCCGGCGACAGGTGATTCTATGCCTTTGAGCCTGGCCGCGTCTATGTCAACCGCGTTATCGAACGCCAAGGGGCCTTCGATGATACACCCGGGGATCTGGCCTCTCTCATTCATACGTGAGATGATTGCCGCATCGACCGTTGCCTGCATCTTGGGGTTCACTATCTCGACAGCCGTAAGCATTGCCACCCGAGGCGTTGGGCTTCCAAAAGCATGAGCGACCTTGACGGCGTTCTTGACAATCGCAATCTTCTCTTTCAGATCAGGAGCGAGATTCACCCCTCCGTCGCTCATCAACTTGACCCCGCTGGGATGCTCATAAGCCAAAACATCGGATATGACGTCGCCCAGGCGCAGCCCCTTTTCTTTGTCCAAGGCCGCACGCATCACCATGCCAGAATCTGATTTGCCTTTGAGGATAATATCCGCCTTGCCCTCGTTTACCAGTTGGACGCTAAGTTGGGCTGCTTTTACCAGATCATCGCCTGTATCTGCTATCTCAAAGCTCTGTTTTTGTTCTGGAGACATTTTTTCCAGCAGAGCAAGGATTTTTTGTTTGTTGCCAACCAACAGGCTGTCGGCCAGGCCCTCTTGTTTGGCCAGGATCGCGGCATCCAGAACGGATTCGGTATGGGCTCCCGCAATCACTACAGTGGCCTTTACTTTCCCATGGACGTGGGCTTTCATTTCGTCTAAATTCTTAAACATTTATTCTCCTTTGTGGCGAGTGTAAAAAACACCGGTCAATGCGTGTATTTCTCGATGAAGTCATCCACCAAAGAGTCTTCGTTGGGGCTCAACTGAGCCAAGATCTTGCGTAGCGCTTCTTTCTGGATTTGGCGAACCCTTTCGCGGGACAAGCCCAGGGTTTCAGCGATCTGGGCAAAATTCTGTGACTCTTTGTCTTCATTCAAACCGAAATAGGTGCGGATGATATCCGCCTCGCGATTATCGAGGCTGTCTATTGCCTTGTTCAACTTTTCATGGATGCGATCCCGGTAATAGATTTTCTGCGGATCTGTGAGATCTTCATCCCTCATCATGTCTCTCATGGTGAATTCCTGGAAGTCGCCGGAATACAGCGGGTCGTCAAAAGAGGTTGTTTCCACCAGTTGCCCCCGCAACTGCTCGATCGACCTCTTGGGAAGCTGCATTTTCTCGCTCAGCTCTTCTTTGGTGGCGGCTTCCCCGGTTTCCGAATAGATGCGGTCTGAAGCTGCTTTGATACGATGGACGGAACTTGCTTTGCCCATTGGAACGCGGATCAGGGAACTCTTTTCGGACACTGCCAGCATGATGCGCTGTTTGATCCACCAGATGGCGTAAGAAATCAGCTTGATACCTTTATCCGGATCGAATTTCTCGACAGCCTTGATCAGGCCGATATTACCTTCGCTGATCAATTCTGAGAGGGACAAACCTCTATTCTGATAGCGGGATGCTATCTTGACCACAAATTTCAGATTTGCCTGGATCAGCTTGTGCATCGCCTCCGCATCCCCATCCCTGGCCCGGAGTGCCAATTCGTGCTCTTCCTCACGGCTTAGGGTTTTGTAATGCGAAATCTCTTTCAGGTAGCTTTGCAGCGCTTTGTCTGCAAAAACGCTTTCTTTCTTCATGCCATCCTGCGCTTTGTTCTCAATTCAGCTTTAAAACTTTGCGGGGGTTGATCGCTTTACCCTTGATGCGATATTCAAAATGCAAATGTGGCCCGGACGCGTTGCCTGTGGAGCCCACATAGCCAATCAACTGCCCTTTGCTCACTTTTTCGTCCACTTTCACCAGGTTGATGGAATTGTGAGCGTAAACCGTCATCACGAAATCCGGGTGTTCAAGCACTATTACATTACCATAATTCCCCTGAACGCCGGAAAAGACCACCACGCCGTCCAATACTGCATATATAGGAGTGCCGGTCTTGGCAAAGATGTCGATACCCTTGTGAGGCCTGCCATGGCGCAAGCCAAATTCAGAGGTGACCCTGCCGATGGTGGGGATTGCCAGATCATCCCTGATCAAGCCAGACTTTTGCAGTTCCGCTTCGCTGATCAGGGGGCTTTTCCCACCCATCTCGCTTGGAGGAGGGGTGCCTGCCAACCAGATCTTCTGGCCAACGCTGATGTCGTTGCTGCTGAGGTTATTCAACTTTTTCAGTTCATCAACCGTCATCCCGTTTTCCTTGGCTATCTTGTAAAGTGTGTCCTTTCTTTGCACCACATAGATCTTTTGCACGATGGTGGTATCCGGTTCCGCGGCTGCCCTGGCTGGCGGGCTTTGCTCCGGCTGAACCGCAATCTCCGGTTTTGGAACGTCATCCTCTTCAACACCGGGATCCTTGATCAACAGCCTGTCGCCTGGATGGATGCTGTATGTGACATCATCCATATTGTTCCAGGCCAGCAAATCCTTCAAAGCCAGGCCGTGATTTACGGATATGCGGTATAAGTTGTCTTTGGGCTGCACCGTGTAGTAGTAGCTTTCCGGGAGGTCTTTGGGGGGTGTGGTTGTCTGCGCTGGTCTGGCGGCAGACGCTAAGTTCTCATTACCTGTTGCGGGCACTGGCACTGCTACGGATGGGGGTGCTGTCACCTGTGTTGGCTGACTGCTTCCCGGTTCTTCTATCAATTTGATCTTAAGTCTCTGGTTGATAGATAATCTGTTGTCTGGAAGTTGATTAAGTTCTTTGATCTGTTCAATTGTCACACCGTAGCGTTTACTTAGAGAATACAGGGTCTCTCCTTTTTTTACTGTGTGAAGCTGATACTTAGCCGCCACGATAAGCGGAAAAAGCATCATCAACAACAGCAGCAAGACACGAGACACAGGCCCCCGTCCTTCGAACCTGTCATTTATCTTAGCGTCAATGTATTTCAAATTCTTTATATTCAATCGCATTGTCCAATTCGCGTGCTTCCATATCCCGCACCAGGATAAATCCCCTGCCGGCACGCAGATATGTGCAGAACAGCTCAAAATCCTCCCCGCGCCCTTGGGCGAGGATATACACCGAGCCGTCTGCTTTGTTTCTCACGTATCCCCGGATGCTACAGAGTCGTGCGCATCGGCATGCAAAGTGGCGAAAACCAACGCCTTGCACTCTTCCACGCACATCGATTTCCCATGAAGGCATATTACAACTCCACTTCCGGCATCAATACCGTGAATTTGGGATACGGTAATTTGTCAAGCATTCGTTTCACGGATACAAAAAGCTCTCTTTCAGTCTAAGTAGAGATTATTGAAAGCAATAATAGCTTTGTTCCCAACAACACATTTTTTTAGACCGGCACAAAGGCTGAAATCATTATCGCGCAATAGTGGAAAACCTGCTCCTTTCCGCCCTCATACATTGATCGCTGATTGATCACTAATTGACCGCTGGGCAATCGCCGCGCTGGAAATTGCCTGGCGTTCAATGGGCGGTCAATGAGACATGAAAGCGGGAGGGGGTCAGGATGGCTTGCAATGCTTGCGTCTCCAAGCATAAAACGCTTACCTTTCCGATTTTGTTTCATAGCTCCGTCCTTTGCTGCTACTGGCTTTGATGCCATCATCCTTAGGTCATCCCTCACCGGGTTAAGGATGACCCCAGGATGACATAGTCTTAACTGCCACTCACGCATGAGGGCGATAGCGGTGCCGCCGCATGCCGATGCGTCCTTATCGTTTATGAGCGTGGAATTCATACAAAGCTACCTGCCGGTCGTTGGCTCCAGACCGTTAAAGCAGCCTCTCAGTCCGGCCGGGAAAGGTGGCTTTGAATATGCTCGCTGCGATACCGGGAATCAGATTTCCTCGGCATCCTGTCCATATATTTCTTTGAAGCGTTCATTTCCGATATCCGCTGGCAGGCCTTCAAAAACAATTCTGCCATCCTTGAGGGCGATCACACGGTTTCCATAGCGTCTGGCAAGGCTTAAAAAATGGAGCGAGCAGATCACGGTGATGCCTTCACGGTTGATCTCGCCCAGATATTGCATGATGGAATCCGCGGTGGCTGGATCCAGGCTGGCGACTGGCTCGTCGGCCAGGATTACGGACGGTTCCTGCATCAGGGCGCGGGCTATGGCCACCCTCTGCTGTTGGCCTCCCGACAGTTGTTTCACCTGGCGTTTGGCAAATTCATGCAACCCGACTCTCTTTAGATTATGGTAAGCCTGTTCAATTTCTTCCGCCTTAAAGGGTGAGAAGGGGTTGTGATACCCCAGTCTGCCTGTAAGCACATTGGTGAGTACGCTCAGATTCTTAACCAGGTTAAATTGCTGGAAAACCATGGCGATACGTCTGCGGTAGCGTCTCAATTGGCCAGGTTTGTAGGAGCCCACCGGCTCACCGTCAAAGAGAATACTGCCACCGCTCGGTTCGATCAGGCGGTTGATGCAACGCAAAAGGGTCGATTTGCCGCTGCCGGACAGGCCCAACAGGATGATGAAATCACCCCGCTGAACGTCAAAAGAGACGCTTTCCAGCGCGTTGGTCTTGCCGTCGTAACTTTTTCTCAGGTTTTGAATCTGAATCTGCGGCATCGTCTCTTCTACTTCAGCAATGTGGCAGGATCCATACCCATGGTTTTCAGTGTCTCGCGCACCACGTCATAATCCTCGTCGCTGGCACGATGCAGGCCGTCTATGTCATACAGCGCGCGCAAGTTTTCCTTGCCTTCCTCGCTGGAACTGTATTTTTCCAGGGCGGCAATCAGCTTGTTCTCGATAACGGCGGGGAAGTTCTTTCTGATGGTGACCGTATCGTTTGGTATCCAATCCGTAAAGTCCAGAATTCTAAGCTTTTCAAATACATCAGGATAGGTTTCCAGCAGCTTTTCCCTGGCATCCATGGGAACCCCCTTGGCGTTGGGTGGTGACCAATAGGTGCAGGCGACGTCGGCTGTTTTGTTGTACACCGCGGTTATTGCCTGGGGGTGCCCGCCCGCGTAGAATATCTCACCCGGCTCAATCCCTTTTTGCTTGAGTATCGCGGAGGGATAGATATAGCCGGAGGTGGAGGCGGCGTCGGTGTAGGCAATCGTTTTGCCGGCAATATCTTCCAGGCTCATGATATCGCTGTCGGCACGGACTACAAACTGCCCCCTGTATTTGGTCAAACCGTCACGGATAGTCATAAACTCAACCTTGGCGTCGTATTTTTCCTTGGCCAGAATGTACGCAAAGGTCGGCAGCCAGGCGACATCCGCCTGATATGTGCCCAAGGCCTCGATCACGGCGGCATAGCTGGTGGGCACGGCAACCCGGAAGTGCATTCCTGTTTCCTGCTCCAGAAACTTCGCTATGGCCTCGCCGCTGGTGACCACCTTGCCTGCCTCCATGGAAGGGACAAAATACATTTTAATAGGATTCTTCTTGGTGCCCAAATCACGGTTGGCCTTTTCGAGGCGGGTTTGCTCGCTCAGGCAAGCTGGAAGCAGCAACAAAGCTGCCACGATCAATATCAATCCTGCTTTTTTCATAAGATTCATCTCCCCAATAGCTTTTTGATCAGTGTCTGATCATGTTAAATCCATTTCCAGTCCTCAAAATACTGGTCAACGACCAACAGAGGACGTTTCAAACGTTCCTTCAGACCCAGTTGAGAAATCCCGTCCAGGGTCAGGTAATCGCTGTTGAAAAGGTTGTTTGGCAGCATCACTGCCCCGCTTTGTCCGGCTTTGTGCTGCTCAAGGATGTCTTTTGCCGTAAGTAATCCACTCACGCTGACTTGTTCGCCAAAGAAATTGTTTGTGATGCTCTGCACCCGCACCGAAGACCTGTCCAGACCCTTGTTCAGGCTCTCGGCCAGCGAGTCGATGGTTTCGCGGGCGGACTTTGCTGTTAGCAAATAAAATGGGAAGGCAGCCTTGTCCAGCTCGCGCAGCAGGGCTTTCCTCTTTTTTTTGAAGTTTTCGCGGGTCAACCGAAGCATGCCAATTCCATTTTCCAACTGGGGAAAATCCCCATAATAATCAAGACCGGGGATGGGTTCGCCAGCCAAAAGGAACAATTCGTCCGCCGCCTGGACAATATCGTGTTCTTGCCTCGCCGCGGCGCAGATGGAAAGAATATCCTTGGCCATAGCTGAGTCGATGGCATCCAGCCTGGTCAATCTGTTACGGAATTTGGTAAGCCCCACCGGCACTACGCCTATGGAAAGCAGGTTAATCCCGGATCGCGCCAGGTCTGCAAGGCTTTTGCGCAGCTCCTCACCTGTATTGTATCCCGGCACGCAAACAAATTGCACATGAAAAGATATTCCCTTGCGGGAGAGTTTTGCCATCAGCTTCATGATGTCGAAGTCTCTGTCGTAGCCCATCATTTGTTTTCGCAATGCTGGATTGGTGGTGTGCAGGGAAACATACAGGGGTGAAATGTGCTGGTCTGTGATGCGTTTCAGTTCCCGGGGCGTGAGGTTGGAAAGCGTGATATAGTTTCCGAAAGTGTGGGAATAAAGGTAGTCGTCGTCCTTGCGGTAGAGGCTGGGCCTCATCCCTGGAGGCATCTGATCGACGAAACAGAACACACAATGGTTTTGGCACAGCTTGTGTTTGTATTCGACAGGCTCGAGCCCCAGGGCTTTTCCCGGAAGCCTCTCGATGCTGGTTTGCCTGACTTCCCCGGAGGGAGTCCTCAATTCAATATCGAGCAGAAAGTCATTGGCGTAATATTGGAGGTCAAAGAAATCCCCGACAGGCATCCCATTGATGCTCAGGATTTCGTCTCTGGATTTAATGCCCGCTTTGGCTGCCAGGGACTTGGCTTGAACTTCCAATATCTTCAGGGGCAAAGCTTTTATACTCCCTCAGGCATTCCTGATCCGGTCAAAACGATATTTGAAGTGCTTGATGCCTTCAAAAATGGCTCTTGCTATCCGTTCCTGGTAGCTGGGATTGTTCAGCATGGCTTCTTCTTCCAGATTGGAGATAAAGCCCATCTCTATCAAAATCGAAGGCATGAAAGCGCCACGCAGCACCCAGAAATTGGCCTGCTTCACGCCCCGGTCTTGCGACTTGGTACCCGCCACCATGTTCTTGTGCACCCAGATTGCCAGTGAATTGCTGTTCTCCAGGTGCTCTGCCTGGCTCAGGTCGCTGAGGATGAAGTCCAGGTCGTCATACTTCTGTTTCTCCTCCGCTCCTTCATACAGTTCGACAACCCCGTTTTCCAGGGCTTCCACCGCCCTGCTGTCGGTGTTTTTGGCCGTGGAAAGGTAATAGGTCTCCAAGCCCTTGGTTGACCGGCTGTATGAGGCGTTGGTGTGCACCGAGACAAACAAATCCGCCTTTTTCTCGTTGGCAAATCTTGTCCTTTCCCCCAAGGATACAAACCGGTCATCCGAGCGGGTCATCAGAACTGTTATGCCCAGCTCTTTTTCCAGTAGCTGCTTGAGTTTCAGGCAGACGTTCAGGTTCAGGTCTTTCTCCCGGGTTCCCTTTTTTCCAACCGCGCCGGGGTCTTTGCCTCCATGTCCCGGATCGAGTACGATCCTCAGCACGGATTTGTCTTTAGCTTTGGTAATCTGCAGAGTTGTTCCCCTGTATTGAACAGACTGCGGGAAATGCAGGGGCAGGTGCTCGGTGAGAAAGACCAAGGGTATCAGATACTCGGATCCGCTCTGGGCGAGGGGATACTGCATGCAGAAGGTTTCCGTCTTGTAAGTATAGTAGGCGGAATCTAAAAAGAAGACAAACTGCTCGCCATACAGATGGAAATAGTATCTGTGATCGGCGCGGTCTTCCTTGGTTACCGAGCCGAAAAGGGGGTTGATGTTTTTGAAGTCAGCATATTCCACTCCATTTACCATAGATGTGGAAAGTATGTGCTGTGATTTGTCATTCTTCACATGGACGTTCAGCCCTGCATTCAGCACCGAACTTAGTGAGATAACAAGGGTTAAAAGTATCAGTCTAAACTTTGGCATGTATGTGTTTTCCTCTAAAGTGCAAGTTCTTTCCTTCCAACTTACTGCCCCTTTCGGTAAACTGGGGAGTCCAATCGGAAGACGGGGACAGTTCCTGGGTGAAGATGAGGTCAATTTCCAGTTCCCGAGCCGCCTCCAGGGCATCCTGGTATTCCTCTAAACTGATTCCCCTGCTCAGTTCCTTGTGTTCGGCGGCTTGCGGGGTTGGGTAGTATTGGGACATCAGGCTGACGGCGATCTTCGCGCCAAGCTTTTCCCGCAGCTCATAAAGTGCTTTGCGGGTGCCGGAAATGCCATTGGGCAGCACCAGATGCCGGATCAGCAAACCCCGCTGAGCTATGCCCTGGCTGTCGAGCCGCAATTCCCCAACCTGGCGCTGCATTTCTTGGATTGCTTCCAGTGCAACGCGGGGGTAGTCTTTGGCTTGCGAGTATTTCTGGCTATAGGCATTATGGGCGTATTTGTAATCAGGCAGATAGATATCGACCAAGCCTTCCAGCCTGCCCAGGGTTTCCACCTTTTCATAGGCGTTGCTGTTCCAGACGACCGGTATCGTCAGCCCCGCGGCTTTCGCGTCCTTAATGACTTCCGCCAGTTGGAGGCTAAAATGGGTGGGGGAGACGAAGTTGATATTGTGAGCCCCGGCTTTCTGAAGCTCCAGGATCAGCTTAACGCATTCTTCCCGGGTATAATACCTGCCCCAGCCCAGATGCGAGATTTCGTGGTTCTGGCAAAAGCGGCAGCGCAGATTGCAATGCGACAGAAAGACTGTCCCGCTGCCCCCGGTTCCGCTCAGGACGGGTTCTTCCCCGTGGTGCAACTGGGCAAGGTTGATCTTGATTTCGCTTCCCGCGCGGCAGAATCCCAGCTTTTCGTAACGGTTTACCCCGCAATTCTGGGGGCAGATTGTGCAACTGGCAAGCTCAGGATTCATCATCATATTCAGCTTTTCAAAGTGAAGGCCTGGGGAAGCAGCGACTCCAGGTTACTCCGGCAGATTTGCGCGCGGTTGGCATAGAGCACTTCCATGGCGGGATTGAACTCCGCCAACACCTGACGGCAGGCGCCGCAGGGAGGGAAAAGCTTGTCACTATCCACATAGATGGCGATGGCCACGAAGTCCCGGAATCCTGCATTCACCGCCTGAAACACCGCGTTGCGTTCGGCGCAGATGGTCAGTGAGTAGGACGCGTTTTCCACATTGCAGCCGGTGAAGACGGTTCCGTCTCTGCATAGCAGAGCCGCTCCCACTTTATAGCCTGAATAGGGGGCGTAAGCGTTCAAGGATGCTTCCTTTGCCGCTTTCAACAGTTTGTCAAATTGTCCGGAAACTTCCATAGTATTATCCAAGCAAAGCCAGAATCAATCCTCCGGCAATCACCGAACCGATCTGGCCGCCCACATTGATGCTCACTGCCGGCATGAGCAGGAAATTGAAGGGGTCTTCTTTTTGACCCATGTTATGAACCACCCGCGCGGACATCGGGAAGGCGGAGATACCGCAGGCTCCCACCATGGGGTTGATCTTTTGTTTGCGAAAAAGGTTCAGCAGCTTGGCAAAGAGCACTCCCCCTGCCGTGTCGAACACAAAGGCAACCAGTCCCAGACAGAAGATGAGCAGTGTTTCCGGGCGCAGGAAGTTGGCGCCCTTCATGGTGGAGGCGATGCTGATGCCCAGAAAGATGGTGACGATATTTACCAGTTCGTTCTGGGCTGTCTTGGAAAGGCCTTCCAGCACCCCGCATTCGCGGATCAGATTGCCGAACATCAGGAACCCGATCAAGGCCACCGAAGCGGGAACAAGGATGCCCGCTATCAGGGTGATGGCAATGGGGAAAATCACTTTCACGACCTTCGGCACGTCGCCGGAGTTGTAGTCCATGTGGATCTTGCGCTCTTCCCGGGTGGTAAGCAGGCGGATCACCGGCGGTTGGATGATGGGCACCAGAGCCATATACGAATATGCCGCCACGGATATGGCAGGCAACAGCTCGCGGGCAAAACGGTTGGCAACATAGATGGAGGTAGGCCCGTCGGCGGCGCCGATTATTCCTATCGCTCCGGCTTGTTTGAGGTCGAAACCCAATAGGGTGGCTGCTATCAGCGTGACAAAGATACCAAGCTGTGCCGCCGCGCCAAACAGCAGCATGGAAGGGTTTTTCAGCAAGGGAGTGAAGTCTATCATTGCTCCGATGCCAATAAAGATCAGCAGGGGGAAAAGCTCGGTGGTGATGCCCGCGTCGAAAAGGATTTTGAGGGGGCCATGCTCTCCCACAGCGGCCGACAGGGGTATGTTGGTCAGAATGGTGCCAAACCCGATCGGCAGCAAAAGAGCCGGCTCATATTTTTTGGCGATGGCCAGATAGATCAACACCAGCCCGATCACGATCATGATCGCCTGCTGATATTCAAAGGCCAGTATCCCGCTGAATAGTGTCTGCATCGGCAAACTCCCATAATTTTTCTCTACCTCCAACAAAATTGGATGCAATTTGTTTGTCAATCATAAATCTCAGACAGCCCTGGTCTGGTGTGGTGCGTTTCCAGGCTGGCTGGTTGTTTAAAAACATCCACAAATTACACAAATTAACACGAATTAAAAGAACAGGATAAGGACAAGTGTCCTCTCCAAAGACAAGTGGCAAATCCCGAAACCGCACTCCATAACCCCAATCCGCGTCAATCTGCGTGAACCGCTCGACCCGGGATCCAGTGCCCAGGGGTGGCAAAGTCCGTTTGCCACAGAGACCGGAGGTCTCTCCCAAACAGGCAACTCCGTTGCCTCTGCCGAACAGACTTCGGCAGCCCCCTGACTTACACCAATCCGCCGTAATCTGCGCGAAACCGCCTGACCCGGGATCCAGT
>DFUX01000040.1:0-6827 GCA_002379855.1 Cloacimonetes bacterium UBA4175
AGGATGACCCCAGGAAGACATAGACTTAGCTGCCGTTTGCAAACGAGGGCGAACTTACTGATAGAGGAAGCGCTTGATCTTTTGGGTGGCGGTTTTCTCGAAGGGTTCCTTTTGTTCGCTGATCTTGCGGATGCGGGAGAAGGCGGAAAGGTTTTGATTGGCCTGGGCCTTGATCTCCTCCAGCAGGCGTTGGATGGCGGGTTCTGAAGCCAGGCTGCCCATCTTGTCCAGGTGCAGGTGTTTTTCCAGGTATTCCGGATTGAGGAAGACCCGCGCCACGATCTGTCCCCCGCTTTCCAGGGCCAACGATTCAAGCACCGCCTCATGTTCATTGAGTTTGGATTCGATCTCCTCCGGGTAGATGTTTTCGCCGGAGGAAGCAACGATCACGTTTTTGCTGCGGCCAAAGATATAGAGGTCGCGTCCCTTGCGCAGGATGCCCAGGTCTCCGGTCTTGAAAAAGCCATCCGGGGTAAAGGCTTCCGCGGTGCGCAGGTTGTCTTTGTAATAGCCCAGCATCACGGTGTCGCCCTTGACCTCGATCTCGCCGATTTTGGTCTTGGGATCGGGATTCGCGATGCGCACCTCGAGGTTGGCGAGGGTCTGCCCCGTGCCCCGGAAGCGTATGTTTTTAGGGGTGCTTCCCGCGATCAGGGGCGAGGTTTCGGTGAGCCCATAGCCGATGGCATAAGGGAATCCCGCTTCATAGAGAAAGCGCTCCACTTCATAGGAAAGCTTGGCGCCGCCGATGCCAAAGAAATGGATCTGCCCGCCAAAGGTCTTCATCAGCTTTTTGCCAGCCAGCTTGTGCAGCAGCTTGCGGGTGGGCGGCATCCGGTACAGATAGCGGAAAAGCGGGTTGCCCGTGAGCTGCGGATGTACCTGCATCTTGAAGATCTTTTCAATGATCAGGGGCACGGTGAGTATCATGGTGGGGCGAATCTTTTGCATGGCGGGGACCAGCACCCGCGCCGTGGGAGGTTTGTCCAGATAGTAAATGGAGCCGCCGCCCATCATGGGAATGATGAAGCCGATGGTGCATTCATAGGTGTGCGGCAGCGGCAGGATGGAGATCACCCGGTCCTGGGGAGTCACCGGCTGAAACTGGAAGGTCACCCAGGCGTCGTGCACCAGATTGCGGTGCGAGAGCATCACGCCCTTGGAATGCCCCGTGGTGCCGGAGGTGTAGATGATGGAGGCCAGATCGTCCTCCGCCACGTTGGTCTTGATGATGCCGATAGCCTTACGGGCTTTGATGCTTAGCTTTTGCAGCTGCTTTTTCTGTTCGAAGATGAATTCGCCCAGCTTGTCCTTGGGAGCGCGCTGCGGCAGCCGCTCAAAGTTGTCCAGCGCCACCAGCATGACCCGGGGATCCAGATCCGCGTAGCCGATCTTGTCATATTGCGCGGAAGAGACAAAGACCATCTTGCTCTCGGAATGGCGTAAGATGTAGAGGATTTCGTTGACGTGAAAATCCACGAGGATGGGCACCACCACGGCGCCCATTGAGGTAATGGCCAGATACGCCACGCCCCAGTTAGGCATGTTTTGGCTGAGGATTGCCACCCGGTCACCTTTCACAATGCCCGCCTCAGACATCAGGAACATCACCGCCTCGATCTGCTCGCGCAGCTCGCGATAGCTGATGGGATCGTCATCCACAAAGGCCAGGGCGGGTCGATCCGCGTTAAGCTCGCAGGAGCGGTAAATCATGTCTTTCAAGGTCATGGCAAAAGGCGCTTTCACGGCAACCCCCTTATCGTTTGCGTTTGGATCATATTTAGCGCAAAAATAGCTGAGGCACAAAGAAATTTGACGGGGCTAAAAGAGTCAAGGAAAAAGACCTGGCAGGGAAAATGCCCTTTTCCGCGGCAGGCAGGAAAAATAGGCATTGACAAAAAAGCCTGCCCTAATATTATGCACATATGTTCATAAAAGGAAGATCGAAATGGGAAGAAACTGCATAAGCAGATATGTGCAATCAACGCCGCCGGTAAAGGGTTTCCGGCCCTTCGGCAGGTTGGCTGGCAAGCGCGATACCGTGATACTGACCCTCGATGAATATGAGGCGATCCGGCTGCTGGATTACGAGCATCACACCCAGGAAGAAGCAGCCGTGCAAATGCGCGTCTCCCGTCCCACCCTCACCCGCATCTATGAAAGGGCCAGGATAAAATATGCCACCGCTTTGGTGGAGGGCTGCCTGCTGCTGATCGGGGGCGGCGACGTAAAGCTGCGCAGACACAGCTATCTCTGCCAGGATTGCGGCACGGAGCTGGAATCTCCGGAGCAATCCCTCACCGACTGCCCGCGCTGCACTTCATCCCGCGTGGTGTCTTTGGACAACTGCCACCAATCCCAATGCAGCAGTTGCCGCAAATGCCGCCGCGGACAGGGACGCGGAAGGCACAGATCCAGAAATAATAAATCCAAACAACAAGGAGTATAAATGAAAATCGCAATACCTACGGAACAAGGAGGGCTTTGCCCCCATTTCGGACACTGCCAGGCTTTCGCCATCTACACGGTGGAGGATAGCAAGATAGTGAAGGAAGAAACTGTTGATCCCCCGGCCCACGAACCAGGCTCCCATCCCGCCTTTTTGCACAAACTTGGCTGCAACGTGGTCATCGCGGGAGGCATGGGCGTCAAAGCTCAGGAACTCATGAACGCGAACGGAATCAAGGTGATTGTGGGCGCGCCCATCCTGCCCTTGCGGGAGTTGGTGGAATCCTATATCCAGGGAAAACTGGAATCCGGCGAAAACCGCTGCGACCACTGATGAAAATTGCCATCGCCAGCGGAAAGGGTGGAACGGGAAAGACCACCCTGGCCGTGAACCTGGCCCTGCGCGCGGCTGAAACGATGCCCGTGGCATTGCTGGACTTGGATGTGGAAGAGCCCAACGGCGGCATCTTTATCCAGGCGGAAATCGTGGAACAACGAACCATGCACCGTCTTGTGCCAGAGTGGGATGAGGCATCCTGCACCCTCTGCGGCAAGTGCGCGGATGTCTGCCGCTTCAACGCCATCCTGAAGCTGGGCAAAAAGATCATCGTGATGCCGGAGCTTTGCCACTCCTGCCATGCCTGCAGCGAGTTATGCCCCGCGGGCGCGCTGCCGATGCGGGAAACGGTTTTGGGCAAGCTTCGCCATTACAGGCTCGGCAAGCTGGATTTCGTGGAAAGCAAGCTCGAGATCGGCGTGGAAATGGCCTCGCCCTTGATCGGCCAGACCATCGGCTACGCGGAATCCCGCTGTCCGGGGAAGAGTTACGTGTTCCGTGACTGCCCGCCAGGCACATCCTGCGCTGTGATGGACGCCACCAAGGACGCGGATTTCGTTATTCTGGTAACGGAGCCTACTCCCTTTGGGCTGCACGACCTCGGCCTTGCCGTGGAAACGATGCGGCATCTGGGCAAGCCGATGGCCGTGGTGATCAACCGCATGGGCATCGGCAACGACGATGTTTTGCGCTATTGCGAAAGCGAGCGGCTGCCGGTCTGGGGCAAGTTTCCCAACCGGCGGGAGATCGCGGAGCTTTATTCCCGCGGCGAGTTGATCTATCCGCAGGTGGAGGCATTCCGCCGGGAACTGGACTCCATCCTGCAACAACTTGAATCCCTGCCGAGGCAGCCATGAAAGAAATAGTGATCATCTCCGGAAAAGGCGGAACAGGCAAGACCTCCGTCGCCGCCGCACTCGCCTATACGGTTCCCCGGGTCGTGATGGCGGATTGTGACGTGGACGCCGCTGACCTGCACCTGATCCTAAAGCCGGTCGTGCAGAGCAGTGAAGACTTTTACAGCGGAGTCAGGGCGGAGATCGACGCCCAAAGCTGCGTTGGCTGCGGAAAATGCGAGGAAATCTGCCGTTTTGGCGCCATCAGCCACGAGTCCGGTAAGTTCAGCGTGGACAAGCTTGATTGCGAAGGCTGCGGCTACTGCCAACTGATCTGCCCCGCGAAAGCCATCTCCCTGCCGGAACAGAAGGTGGGGCAATGCTTTATCTCCGACACCAGGTTTGCCTGCCGGCTCATCCACGCCAAACTGGGCATCGGAGCGGACAACTCCGGCAAGCTTGTGGCCAAGGTGAAGAAAGAAGCCAGGCAGGAAGCCACGCGCACCGGTATGGACTACATCCTGGTGGACGGTTCGCCGGGCATCGGATGCCCCGTGATCTCGTCTCTCTCGGGAGCGGACTTCGTGCTGCTGGTGACCGAACCCACACTTTCCGGTTTGAACGACCTGAACAGGGTTTGGCAGCTAACAGCCCGGTTCCAGATACCCGCGGGTTGCATCATCAACAAAGCAGACCTCAATCCGCAGGTCACCGCGCAAATCAAAGATTTCCTGACACAGCAAGGCATCCGGCATCTGGATGACCTGCCTTATGATGAAGATTTTTCCCAGGCGATCACGCTTGGCAAATGCCTGCCGGAAATCAACCCCGGCAAATGGAAAACCCGCTTTGCCAATCTCTGGCAAGGCATCACAAAGGAGCTCAAATGAAGATAGCTTTTACTACCAACGGCACAGATTGGGACGCCAGGATCGATCCCCGGTTCGGACGCACGGACTACCTCCTTTTCTACGATGAGGATAGCAAAACCATGAGCAGCGTGGACAACCGCGAGATCATCAACGTGGAGCACGGAGCCGGACCCAAGACTGCCCAAAAGATTTTCGATAATGGAGCGCAGGTGCTCATCACCGGCAACGGCCCCGGCGGGAATGCCGCCAGGATCCTGGACCAAATGGAACTCAAGATCTATGTCGGAGCCGGCGGAATGACGGTGCGCGAAGCTTACAACGCATATTTGAACAATCAACTTAAACAAGGAGTTAACAATGCCTAATCGTGACGGAACTGGCCCCCGTGGAAACGGTCGTCCCGGCAAAGGACTTGGTCCCTGCGGACGTTTTGAACGAACAAACTGGCGTGGCTTTGGCCATAGGCAGGGCGGAAGATATGGATTTCACCACCGCTGCAGATGTGGCTGCCACTATCCCGCTACAGCCCTTCCCCCCAAGGAAAGCAAGGAATTCTATCTCTATGAACGCGACAACCTGGAAGCCCGCAAAGCCGAGCTGGAAGAGCAGTTGCGCTGGTTGAACGAACAACTTGAGAAAGAAGAAGGCAAGGAAAGCTGATGCAAGAAAAGAACGATGAACAGATCCAGGCGCAACTGGCGCGGATCAAGCACCGCATTGTCGTGATGAGCGGCAAGGGCGGGGTCGGCAAGTCCACCATCGCCGTCAATCTCGCCTATGGCCTGGCCTTGGCTGGCAAAAAGGTGGGCTTGCTGGATGCCGACATTCACGGCCCTTCTGTTGCAAAGATGACCGGCACAGAGGGAGCCCGGGTGTCCGGCACCCCGGAAGGCATGATCCAGCCGGTGCGCCTGCACGACAATTTCCACGCCCTCTCAATAGCCTATCTGATCGATAATGAGGATTCCGCCCTGATCTGGCGCGGGCCGATGAAGATGAGCGCCCTCAAGGAAATGATCGAAAATACCGCCTGGGGCGATCTGGACTATCTGATCGTGGATTGCCCTCCCGGCACCGGCGACGAGCCCCTCTCGGTGGTGCAGTTGCTGGGCACCCTGGATGGCGCGGTGATCGTCAGTTCCGCCCAGGATGTGGCCATTCTGGACGTGCGCAAGAGCATGGATTTTGCCACCAAGCTCAATCTGCCCGTCATCGGCCTGGTGGAGAACATGAGCTATGTGCTCTGTCCCCATTGCGGCAAAGAGATACAGCTCTACGGCGGCGAAGGAATGGGCAAGCTCCTGATGGACTATCACACCGAGCTTTTGGCCAAGCTGCCCTTCGATACCAATATCACCACAAGTTGCGATAGCGGCCGCCCCTTCATCTACGATTTTGGAAAAACCAGCTCCGCGCAGATTCTGCAGGAAGCCGTCCAGAAAATCATAGCAAAATTGGAAACTGGGGCGTAGATTTTGTTTGCCATTCCCGAAATCCTGCTTATAATGTCAACGAAAGCTTATATTATACAGTGAGGAGATAAAAATGGAAAACACAATTGAAAGACAAGGCATCCCGCTTTTGGGCGACAAGTTCCCCAAAATGACCGTTCAGACAACGCATGGCATGAAGGTTTTGCCGGACGACATGAAAGGCAAATGGTTCGTGCTGTTCAGCCATCCGGCCGATTTCACCCCCGTCTGCACCACCGAATTTGTTGCCTTCCAGCAACGCTACGAAAAGTTCCGCGAGCTTAACACCGAACTCATCGGCCTCAGCATTGACCAGGTCTTCTCCCACATCAAATGGGAAGAATGGATCAAAGAAAAGATGGGCGTGGAAATCCAGTTCCCCATCATCGCGGACACCGGCGCGGTCGCCGAGAAGCTTGGCCTGATACATCCCGGCAAAGGCAGCAACACCGTGCGCGCGGTCTTCATCGTCGATGCCCATGGCACCATCCGCATCATGCTCTACTACCCGCAGGAGCTTGGCCGCAATATGGACGAGATTCTCAGGGTCGTGGAAGCCATGCAATTTGCAGATAAGAACAAAGTGGCTATGCCCGCCAACTGGCCGAACAACGAGATCCTCAAGGATCGCGTGATCATCCCGCCTCCCGCTGATGTGGAAGGGGCGAAAAAGCGTTTGGAAAACGCCGCCAAGGAAGGATACGAGTGCTACGATTGGTGGCTCTGCCACAAGAAAGTGTAAGCACCTAACACAAAAACATAACTTGCACGGGCAGTTGGTAGTTCCAACTGCCCTTTTTTCTGGTTAAAAGACAGGATCACGGCTTAATCACCCCCGGCAGATCGGGCTGCCGAAGTCTGT
>DFUX01000040.1:6844-15583 GCA_002379855.1 Cloacimonetes bacterium UBA4175
AACGGACTTTGCCACCCCCCCCTGGGCTGCCGGATCACGGGTCATGCGGTTCACGCAGATATACGCGGATAAAAGGCGCAGATTGCCACGGATTGGTATAATGGGGGGTTCAGGATTTGCCGCTTGTTTTTGGGTCGGGGTGGTTGTTTCTAAAAGACAGGATCACGGGTCAAGCCCATGATGACGTAGTATATAGTTTGGTGGACTTGTTTCAGGGAACCTTTCCACCATTTCACCTTTCCACCTTTTCACTATAATAAATAAAGTATGTAAGCAAATTAGCGTTATGTTCGGCGAAAATATTCTCAACCTTCTTCATAATCCTTCATACCGCCCTCCTTTGCTACGACTGGATTTGCTGCCATCATCCTTAGGTATGCGGTTGCGAAGTTAAGGATGACTCCAGGAAGACCACAGGAAATCCATGGGAGGCAAAAGGGGGCGATATTGGGTTTTTGTCTGGCTGGGGAGAGTATGCCGGAACTGTCCGCCGGATGGCCTGCCCTCGCGAGGAAGCGGAGTCGTGTGGATGTCATTTGGGCATTGGCAGGGACAGCGTTTGCCATGGCGCAGTTCACGTGACAATGCCAAGCCATTGTTAAGAAAAATTAATCTGATTTATGATGGTTTTGCTTGCCATAATAGACGTTAATCATAATTTGACGGCAAAGGTGAGATAGTATGAGCGAGTTGATTTACATAACCGAAGACGAAGAAGACATCCTGGAACTGCTGAGCATGATGCTGACAAGCGCGGGTTACAGGACCCGCGGCTTCACGACAGCCAAGCAGATGCTGGAAAGCATGGAACAGGAACTTCCGGAGCTGATCCTGCTGGATCTGATGCTTCCCGATCTGGACGGCCTGGAAGCCTGCCGCCGCATCAGGAGCAACCCAGCCTGGGAGTTGGTTCCCATCGTGATGTTGACAGCCCGCAGCGATATCAGCGACCGGGTGAAGGGCCTGGAATACGGGGCTGACGACTACATCAGCAAACCTTTTGACAGCAGCGAGTTGCTTGCCAGAATCAAAGCGGTGCTGCGCCGCAGCGGCTGGGAAAGCACGCGCAACATCCTGAACATCACCGACGAATTCCGCCTGGACTTCAACCGCTATGAGGCCTGGATCAAAGGCCAAAGAGTGGATCTGACCATCACAGAGTTCAAGATCCTGCAACTGCTGACCCGGCATCCCGGCTGGGTTTACAAACGCAGCCAGATCCTGGACCACCTGTGGGGCAACGACAAGGTTGTGATCGAGCGCACGGTGGATGTCCATATCCGCAATCTGAGGGAAAAACTGGGGGAATTCTCGTATATGCTGCAAAACGTAAGGGGTCTTGGCTATAAGTTTGACGCTGCCTCCAAAGAGAGCAAACGTGAGAAAAACAAGCCTTGACAGCCTGCTGATCCAGACCGGTATCCTGCTGTTCGCGGCCGCCGTATTTATGGCGCTGGCTGACCCTCCCGGCTGGCTGGAGCTGATCATTTGGACGGCGCTGGTGGTGATTTTGCTTTGGCGTTTGCGCGCAAGAATCGCCCCGGAACTGGGAAAGCTTTACCGCAGAGCGGCCGAGATCGCGGAGGGCAGGCACACGCTCAGGCTTGGCGATTCCACCCTCAAGGAAGTGGACGACCTGAGTGCTGAGTTTAACAAGGTATTGGACGCTCTGGACGGGGCGATCCGGCACCTGGCAGTCCACAGGGAAGAGCTGCGGCTGGTTTTGGGTTCCATCGAAGACATTTTGTGGGCTCAGGACTACGAGGGAAGGCTGCAGTGGGCCAACCAGCCCTTTCAAAAGCTTTTTCAAGGCTACAATCCAAACAAGGTGCAGCTTTCGCGGGAAGTGATCCGCGATCCGGAACTGCAGGCCGCCATCGCCAAAGTTGAGGAGCAGGACAGCAATCTGGTGCCGGAAATCCGTTTTGAAGGGCACAGTTTCATCCTGAGCATGAGCAGCAACGAGCAGATGCGGCGCAAAGTGTTTATCCTGCAAAACATGGACGCCATCCAGCAGGTGTTCCAGATGAAAAGGGACTTCATCGTCAACCTAGCCCACGAACTGCGGACTCCCCTGACCGCGATCAAGGGTTTCACGGAGGCGATGCGGGACAACCCCGACGTCGATCACACCCGCTACCGTAACATCATCCTCAACCACACGCAGCGCCTGATCCACCTGGTCAAGGATATGGAGCAACTGATCAGCCTGGAAAGCTCCGGGAAGCTGGACCTGGTGGATATTGACCTGAAAAAGTTTTTTACCGGCGTCCGGCTGCTCCTGGAACCCGATCTGCAGGAAAAAGGCCTGCATCTGGAAATTGAGCTGGATCCTTCTGTGCCCAGAATAGTCTGCGACCCTTTCCGCCTGGAACAGGTCTTCATCAACCTGGCGCAAAACTCGCTGCGCTACACCGACACAGGCGGCATCCGCATCAGCAGCAGGCCGGAAGGCGACTGGATCGTCTTTGAGGTGGCAGACAGCGGCTGCGGCATCGCCAAAGAACATCAGAACAGAATCTTTGAGCGTTTTTTCGTGGCTGATCCGGCGCGCAACAAAAACGGCAGCGGCTCCGGTCTGGGACTTGCCATCGTGAAACACATCGTGCTTTTGCACCAGGGGGAGATTTCGGTGCAGAGCGCTTTGGGAGAGGGCTGCACCTTCACCATTAAGATACCCCGGCTGCATGGCAAAGATTAAAGATAATAAGCTTCCGGAAGCGGATAAGGCGCAAGCAGGCATCTTTATGACAGACGCGGACGCGCTGCTCCGCGATTACGGCAATCTGGCCAGGGGAATAGCCAGACGCTACCGCGGACGCGGCCTGCCCCTGGAAGACCTTCGCCAGGAAGCGCTTTTGGGCTTGCTGCAGGCTGCCAAATCCTACCGGGACCGCGGGGCGTCCTTCGCCACCTACGCGGTTTACTGGATAAAGAAAAGGATTCTGGCCGCTTTGGAACAGGAAGGCATCACCTGCCTGGACTCCGAGTCCCTGCCGGAGAAAAGTTTTGAGCAAGTCGTGGATACCAGTGCCAGAAGCGCCGATGTGGTCAGATTTGAACTTCCTGATGAGCTGCCATTGCCGGAGCGACAGGTGTTGGAACTGAGCTTCGCCCGGGAGCTGAGCCTGAAAGAGGTCGCGGCGCAGATGGGGCTGACAGTGGAGCGGGTAAAACAACTGCGCTGCAAGGCAGTGCGGCGTGTGAGGCAACTGTATCAGGGTCAGGCAAACCGTTTGTCGGACACTTGGGCTGAATTGATCTTCCCCAATAGTTAACAATTCTTAACCCCCAGTTTATAAAATCCTAACACAAGAGCAGTATATATAGTATAGAAATTCGCTTCATCAAGGAGAAAAGAATGAAGAGACTTATTGTTTTACTATGTCTGGGCGTGATGATCCTTCCGGTAATGGCGCATGAAATCAAGCTTACCGGCGAAATGTGGAACCGCTGGACACTCGAGACAGGTAACGCGCCGGCGGGAGAAAACACCATCCTGCGTAACAACCTGTCACTGGAACGCGGCTATTTGGGACTTGAGCCGAAATTTAGCGACGCGGTAAAAGGACGCTTTACGGTTGATATTTTCAGCACCGATCTGGTCAAAGACGGTGCCGGACTCAAAATCAAGTATGCCTATCTTGATTTTAGCAAGCTGTTGCCCATACCCGATATGACGACCACCATCGGTCTGCAAAAGGTGTATTTCGGCAGCATCTACGATTGGGACTACACCCTGATCGGCAAATCACCCACCGATGAATACAAGTTTGCCAACTCCGCGGACTACGGGCTCACCCTGCATGGCTACATCCCGAAAGGATGGGGCGAATACGCGCTGGGACTGTATAACGGTGAAGGCTACAAAAACTATGGCGCCAATCTGAAGAACAACATCCAACCGGCCTTTCTGGCCAACCTGAGACTGATACCCGTGGCTGGTCTGACCCTGGGTGGATCGTTTATGCTTAACAGCAGCGAAAGAAGCGATTCCCTGTCTGGACTGGGCGGCGACAATCCCAAGTACAACGAACAAAAGCTGATGGACGCTTACCTTAGCGCAGCCTATGGACCTCTGACCCTGATGGGTGAATATATGATGAAAGATGTTACTTACCCAAATGATTCCGCTAAAGATATGAGCGCTAATTGCGCCAGCGTGAATGCAGTGCTCAAACTGAAAACCCTGGTGGAGAAAGACATCGATTTCGTGGTCCGTTATGACCGTTCTGACCCCACCGACAGCGACAAGGACGAGAACATTGTCACAGCGATCACGGGAGGCGTGAACTATAACTTTATGCATGACGATTCCTCCAATCCTGCCATGCAACTGCAACTGAACTATACCAACAAAAGCAACAGCGTCAAAACGACCAATGATTCCTCAGCTTTGATGCTCCAGCTTAAATGGCGTTTCAACAATACCCTAAAATCATAAGGAGAGATCATGAAAGTAAGAAACGTAATAATTATTCTGGCTATACTCCTGATAGGGGTGTCAGCTTTTGCCAAGACAAATAAAGTTGTCTGTTCAGGCTCCACCACAGTGCTTCCCATCGCCCAGGCCACAGCCGAGGCATTTATGGATAAAAACCCCAATGTGAACATCTCCATCCGCGGAGGCGGTTCCGGCGTCGGTATCGCCGCCTTGCAAAACGGGACTGTGCACATCGCCAACTCCAGCCGTCCCATGAAAACCAAGGAAATGAACCAGTGCCGTGCCAAAGGCATCGCTCCCACAGCCTACGCCGTGGCGTTGGACGGGATCGCGATCCTGACACACAAATCCAATCCTGTTAGCAACCTGACCGTGAAGCAGCTCAAGGCAATCTACACCGGCGCGATCAAGAACTGGAAGGATTTGGGCGGCCCCAATCTGCCTATCGTGGTTATCTCCAGGGACGTGGCCTCGGGAACTTTTGAAGTGTTCAACGAAAAAGCCCTGGGAGGCGCCAAAGTTATCTCCAGCGCTCTGCTGCTGGCCTCGAACAACGCGGTTGTCACCTCCGTGGCGGATACCCCCGGCGCCATCGGTTACGCTGGACTGGGATACTTGGGAGACGGCGTGAAAACAGTGTCCGTCAACAACATAGTCCCCAGCAAAGCAACCGTGCAAAACGATACCTATCCTCTTTCCCGCAAACTCTATATGTATACCAACGGCAAGGCCAAAGGCGCGGTTGGTTCTTACATTGCTTTCATCCAATCCCCCGCCGGACAAAAAATCGTGGAGAACGAAGGTTTTGTAGCTCTTAAGTGATTAACGCGAGCGTGTACTGCCTTCAGCAGTCCTCAAAAGTAATAAAAAGGGAGCGCAAGCTCCCTTTCTGGGGGAGGAATGAAAACCCTTAAAGAGAAACTGTTTCAGTATATTACATACCTGGCCGCCTTGTTCACCATCCTCTGCATGCTTGCCATCATTTTTGGCATTTTCCGGGAAGGGCTGCCGCTGTTCCGAGTTGTTAGCCTGAAGCAATTCATCTTCACCAATAACTGGTATCCCACGCACGCGGAACCGGCCTTCGGAGCTTTGGCGCTTATCGTGGGTTCGCTCGCGGTGACCTTGGGAGCCTTGCTGATCGCTGTTCCCCTGGGTCTTGGCTCGGCCATTTTCATCTCTGAAATCGCGGGCAGCAAATTGCGCGAGGCGATCAAGCCCATTATCGAGCTGCTGGCCGGCATCCCGTCTGTGGTTTACGGCCTGTTTGGCATGGCCTTTCTGGCTCCTCTGGTGCGCCAGTGGTTCAATCTCGATACGGGGCTGAACGTGTTTTCGGCTTCGATTATCCTGGGAGTGATGATCGTGCCAATCATCAGCAGCCTTAGCGAGGACGCGCTGTCCAGCGTTCCCTCAAACATCAGGGAAGCGTCGATGGCCCTGGGCGCAACACGCAGCGAAACAATCTTCAGGGCAGTGGTGCCAGCCGCCCGCAACGGGATACTCTGCAGTGTGTTGCTTGGCTTTGGCAGGGCAGTGGGCGAGACCATGGTGGTCTTGATGGTGGCGGGAGGTGCGGCCAATATACCCACATCCATCTTTGAGCCCACGCGTCCCATAACTTCCACGATAGCCGCCGAGATGGGGGAGACAGTGGTGGGCGACCTGCACTATCAGTCCTTGTTCGCCCTGGCGATCCTGCTGTTCCTGATCACTTTGGCCACCAATCTGATCGCGGAACTTGTTTTTAGCAACAGGAGGCGCTGATGAGAAGACGCAAGCTGAAAAACACGCTTTCAACGGTTATACTGGGCTTCGCCCTGCTTGTGACAGCCCTGTTCCTGATCACGTTCCTCGTTCACATGTTTTACAAGGGCAGCATGGTTTTGAGCTGGGAGTTTTTGACTTCCGTGCCCCGCAACTCCATGACCGAAGGGGGTATCTGGCCCGCTCTGGTGGGAACCTTCCTGCTGACGGTGCTGGCTGTAGCGTTCGCTTTGCCCCTGGGTGTGATGACCGCGATCTGGCTTACCCATTACGGAAAACCGGCCTGGCTGATCAGCATCCTGCGCGTGGCGATCAACAGCCTGGCGGGAACACCCTCGATCATCTTTGGCCTGTTTGGGATGGCGGTCTTTGTCAATATAATGGGTATGGACGTCTCGGTTTTGGCGGGAGGACTGACCCTTGCCATCCTGGCGTTGCCGGTGATCATCAACAACACCGAGGAAGCCATCAGAACCGTGCCCCATGAATTTACGGAAGCTTCCCTGGCCTTGGGAGCCACCACCCGGCAGACCATTACCCGTGTCGTGCTGCCCACAGCCTTGCCCAACATCCTGACCGGCGCAATCCTGAGCATCGGGCGTGTGGCCGGGGAAACAGCCCCCATCATGTTCACTGCCGCTACTTTTTACTCACGAAAATTACCCACCAGCCTGACAGACGAAGTTATGGCTCTGCCCTATCATATCTACGCTTTGATGACCGAGGGCACGCATCCTGACAAACAGGTGCCCATCGCCTATGGCACCGCCTTGGTCTTGCTGCTGATGGTGTTGCTGGTGAGCGCCACGGCAATCTATCTGCGCTATCTATTTAGAAGGAAAAAACAATGGTAAAACCTCAACTGCAAACCCGGAAACTGAATCTCTGGTTTGGCAAAAACCACGTATTGCATGATGTTGACCTGTCGGTGTACAGCCAAAAGGTTACCGCCATGATAGGCCCCTCCGGTTGCGGCAAATCCACCTTGCTGCGCTGCTTCAACCGGATGAACGACCTGATTCCCGAAACGCGCATCACGGGTGACGTGCTGCTGGGCGATGAAGACATCTACAAGAACGGCAGCGACGTTTCAAGGATCAGAGCCGCCGTGGGCATGGTGTTTCAGAAGCCCAACCCCTTCCCCAAATCCATCTTTAACAATGTAGCCTACGGATTGCAGATCCAGGGCAAGATACGCAGGAGCGAGCTGGAGGAACGGGTGGAGCAAAGCCTGAAAGCCGCCTGGCTGTGGGAAGAAGTGAAAGACAGGCTGAATCAATCCGCCATGAGCCTTTCAGGAGGCCAGCAGCAGAGGCTGTGCATTGCCAGAGCCCTGGCCAACCGCCCCAAAGTGTTGCTGCTGGACGAACCGACCTCAGCCCTGGACCCGCAGTCAACCGCGAAGGTCGAGGAACTGTGCCTGGAACTGAAGAAAAGCGTTACCATCCTGATCGTAACCCATAACGTAGCCCAGGCGGGAAGGATCTCCGATTACACCGCCTTCATGTATCTGGGCGATCTGGTGGAATTTGACAAAACGGAAAAAATGTTCACCGTGCCCGCCGACAAGCGCACCGAAGCCTATCTGACCGGCGTGTTCGGATGATTGGGAGGAATTGTGATTGATACCAAGATATTGGATTTGAAGAACATGCTGATGTCCCAGGCAAGCCTGGTGGAAAAAATGGTCTCCATGGCCATTTCCGGAATTTACAGCCGTTGGGATGGTTTGCTGAAAGAAGTGAGAATCTTTGAGGAACGGGTAAACCAGATCGAGCTTGATCTGGAAATCAAATGCATCACCGCGATTGCCCTCTACCAGCCTGAAGCCAGGGATTTGCGCCTGATCATGATGATCATGAAGATAAACAACGACCTGGAGCGTTTGGGCGACCAGGCCGTCAATATCGCCGAAAGCGTTGAACACCTTGTGGATCAGCCAATTGTCAACAAGCTGCCGGAATTGGAAGAGATGAAAAACTCTGCCTTCGAAATGTTGAAACAGAGTCTGGACGCCTTCGCGGCGGAGGATGTGGAAAAATCGCGAGCGGTCTGCGACGCTGACGACGCGGTGGATGAGCTTAACAGAAAAATCTTCTACCGTCTGATGGAGATCATGAAGAAAAACATCGGCGCCATCGAACCCTGCCTGCATCTGCTCCGCATAGCCAAAAACCTGGAACGGATCGCCGATCTTTCCACCAACATAGCCGAGAACACAGTTTACATGGCGGTGGGCAAGGTGATCAAACACAATATCGACAAGGAATGAACTCCCTCTGGAATCGTTGTGGCTACGGATAAAAAGGCAACAAGGCATGCGGATTAAAAGAGCGTGAGAGTTTAACCCACCCGGATAGATAGAACCCCAAGATCCAAGACGCGTCATCCCGGGCAAGCCGGGGCGGAGGGAATTTTCCCTTGACAGGATGGTGGCGCAAAAATCTTTTGAACAAACAATAGCGAAAAATGGTCCAGTAACTCAGCGGTAGAGTATCTGCCTTTTAAGCAGAGAGTCGTTGGTTCGA
>DFUX01000040.1:15597-25529 GCA_002379855.1 Cloacimonetes bacterium UBA4175
AAGAGGGGTTCGATTCCCCTAGGGGTCGCCATACTGCTATTACAGAGTGATTTATTGCCAGCGCAGACCGCTTGTGGTCTGATTCCCGTATAATGCGTCCCGTTCGTCTAGTGGCCTAGGACTCGTGATTCTCAGTCACGCAACAGGGGTTCGATTCCCCTACGGGATGCCATTTTTTTTTGTGTGAGATTTTTTACCAAGAGGCGAGGATTCGGGATGGCAGCCCCGCTGTTTTCCCGGGCAGTCCCCGCCAGCACAAGGATGTCCATTATTAAGATGAGCCGACAAGACCTGATGCCCAACCTGGAGCCGGAACTGGTTCCCGAGCAGAGGATCAAGCTGAGCCTTGACTTTCGGGGCAGGAAGCGCAGCTTTTACCTGCCTGTATGGCTGTTGGTCCTTCTGGCGGCTGCGGTAATCGTGATGCTGGCGCTGGTGGGTATTTATGGCTTCGGGGGAGGCAATGCGGCGGATGCCAGGCTGGTAAAGGAACTGCGGCAGCAAAACAAATATCTTGGCTCACGCATCGCGGAGTATGAGATCGAGCTTGATTCCCTCGCCAGCCTGCTGGATTCCCTGGGCTTCGCCACTTCAGAGGAGCAGGACTATCCTTATTACAGCGGAAGGGATGAGGAGGCCCGCAGCAAGCTGCGCGGAACCCCCGACCTGGCGAAACAGCTCAATTCCCTGGACCGCAAACTCTCCCAATTATGGGACAGATTGGGTGTGGAAGCGCCCTTTTCGACAGGTGAAGCTGAAGCGCGGGTGGTGGTGACCTCGGGCGACGGCATCCCCTCCATCTATCCGACCTTCGGCAGAATCTCCGACGGCTGGGGCATGCGCCTGCATCCCATCACCGGAGAACTGGAATTGCATCTGGGCATCGATATCGCCAACCAGGTCGGCACACCCATCTATGCCACTGCTGACGGAGTGGTGGACGCGGTGGCGCACGAAGAGGGCCTGGGCAAGTTTATCCGCCTCAACCACGCCAAGGGCTATCAAACTATCTACGGCCATCTGCTGAGCTTCCGGGTCAAACCCGCGGAGCAGGTGCGCAAGGGGCAGATCATCGCCCTGATGGGCAACACTGGACTTTCCACCGGGCCGCATCTCCACTATGGGGTGCGCAAAGGTGGACAACCCGTGAATCCGGCCAGCTATCTCAACCGGCTTGACGACCGGGCTTTCGCCACAAGATGAACCCGCGGCAGGCCTGGATCTTCACCCATCACGCTCCCCGGGAACTATTTTCCGGCTATGGCAGGCTTGATGCCGGCAGGGATCTGGTGGTGGCGGTGGATGGCGGCCTGGAGCGTGTTCACGGACTCGGTTTGCGGCCGGATGTGATAATCGGCGATTTTGACTCCCTTTCCCCGCAACTGCTTGCCCAATATCCTTCCTCTCTTGTGCAACGCCATCCGGCCCGCAAGGATGAGACCGACACCGAACTGGCCATTTTGTGGGCGCTGGAGCGGGGTGTTGCGGATATCACCATCTGCAACGATCTGGGTGGACGCTTCGACCACGCCCTGGCCCTGGTGCAAAACCTGCTGCTCATCCATGAACGCGGTGGAAGGGGTAGCATCGAGAGCGGGACGCAGAGGCTGTTTCTGATCGCTGGCGAGGCGGAATTCTGCGGCCTGGCAGACTGCAACCTTTCCCTGCTGGCCGTCTGGAGCGAGGTGGAGTTTGCCTCTTCCCAGGGCCTGCAATATCCCCTGGCGGGCGTGCGCCTCTTTTGCAGCCATCCCCGCGGCATGAGCAACAGGATAGTGGCCTCCCCCGCCCGCGTAGCCGTTTCCCGTGGCCTGCCCCTGGCCATTGTCGGAGGATGATTTACCGTTTCACGGGGAAGGGGCGGCAGCTAATAAAGACTATTGCCCCAATGCCGGTGTTTGCTTCGGGCTGGCTGAACAGAGCCTTCTTGTTTTACCGTAGTAATCCGTAAATCAGTCTAATCCGTCAATCCGTATAAGATTTGCATGCCAGGCATCATACGGATGAAAACAAGCTCCGTTTCACCATTTCACTTTTCCATTGCCATTTCCAAAAGACTGGATCCCGGGTCGATGCCCGGGATGACACGGTATATAGACTGGGGGTATTTGTTTCGGGGCTGACGTCCTCCATCAACACGTCACCACGACACCACGTGATCATGTCACCTTTCCACCTTCAGATATCCTGCTGATCCTGTCGATCCTGTCATCCGCGTTCTATTCCCATTCCACCTTTCCACGGCCTAATCGTAGCACCTATATATTATGGGAGGGGATGGGCCTCATTTGCATTCCTTCCACAAACGGGGGTCTTCCTGGGGTCAACCTTATAATTTATAAGGATGACCTAAGGATGATAGGTTAACCTGTTGATGTCCAAAATGATAGCCATCAGGGAGGGGTGTCAGGGGAAGGGCTTGGATGCGGCAGGTCTGTTCAAGGGTGTTCAGCACCTCTCTCCAAATATCGATTGACAAGAATAATTCATTCATTTATAAGGTATTATTTAATCATGTAGTTTGGGAGAACATCGAATGAATGAGGAACTCAAGCCAGGCGAAATGACCTTTGAACAGGCACTTCTGGCACTGGAAGACACGGTTGAGCGCTTGAACGAAAACCAGATGGACTTGGATAAGATGATCGTCCTTTATGAAGAGGGGCTTCACTATCTCAAGCTCTGTCAGGAAGAACTGGCCAAGGCCGAACTGAAGGTCAAGCTGCTGAACGAAAAGATGGGCATCATCCCGGGAGATGACGAAAATGGATAGGAAAGTCTTGCTGAAAAAGGACATGCGCGAGAAGCAGGAGCTGGTCAACATCATCATGGACCGCTTTTTGCCCCGCAAGGACGAGTATCCCAAAAGCCTGCACAAGGCCCTGCGTTACAGCGTTTTCGCGGGAGGAAAGAGGCTGCGCCCCTATCTCACCCTGATCACTTATGGCATGTACAAAAAAGATTTGGAGCCGATTTCGGCGGTGGCGGCAGCGATCGAGATGCTGCACACTTTTTCCCTGATCCACGACGATATGCCGGACATGGACGACGACGAATACCGCCGGGGCAAAAAATCCTGCCACGCCCTCTTTGGGGAAGGCGCTGCCCTGCTGGCGGGGGATGCCCTGCTGGTGGGAGCTTTCGACCTGATCACCCGCGCGGAGATCAAGCCCTCCCACCGCCTCCAGTTCGTCCGCGAATTGGCTCAGGAATGCGGCATCGAAGGCCTGATCGCCGGCCAAATGGTGGATATCGAATCCGAAGGCAAAAAAGTGGATAAAAAGACCATCAACTTCATCCACGAAAACAAGACTGCCAAGCTGATCCGCATCTGCGTGCGTTTTGGCGCCATTGCCGGAGGCGCTCCGGCAGAGGAACTCAAGCTGATCGAGGAATACGGCTCCTGCGTTGGCATGGCTTTTCAGATCACCGACGACCTGCTGGATATCGAAGGCGACCCCAACGAACTGGGTAAAAGCGTGGGCAAGGACGAACACGTGCAGAAAGCCACCTATCCCGCCGTCTATGGGATCGCGGAATCACGCCGCAAAGCCCAGGAACTGATCACCCAGGCACGCGAGGCAATAAACAAACTGGGCGACAAGGCTTTGATGCTGGATATTCTGGCTGAGCACCTCCTGAACCGTAAATCATGAAGATTGCCTATAAATTGCTCACTTCAACGGCCATCGCGCCGCAAAAAATGACCGAACACAGCTCCGGTTGGGATCTCAGCGCGGATCTGAAAGAAGCGGAGTTGCTGGAACCGGGGGAACGGGCTGCCATCCCCACAGGAATCGCGGTGGAGATACCACCCGGTTTTGAGGCTCAGATCAGGCCCCGCAGCGGGCTGGCTCTGAATCTGGGACTGGGCGTCCTGAACGCGCCCGGCACGATCGACGCGGATTACCGCGGGGAGATCAAGGTCATCCTCTTCAACGCATCCCAAAAACCTCTGCTCATCCAGCCGGGCATGCGCATCGCGCAGATGGTCTTCTGCGCCCTGCCGCAGGTGCAGATGGAGGAGGTGGAAACCCTGGGGGCAAGCGTCAGGGCTGAAGGCGGATTTGGGCACACGGGCCATTGAACACGGAGAATCTAATGACGATTATTGAACAGATAAAAAAGCTGAAAAAGGAATTGAACGCCACTATCCTGGCGCATTTTTACCAGTCGGTCGCGGTCCAGGAAGTGGCCGACTACAGCGGTGACTCCCTGGGACTGTCCATCAAGGCGCAAAAAAGCGACTCGGAACTGATAGTGTTTTGCGGGGTGCGCTTCATGGCGGAGACGGCGGCCATGCTCAGCCCCCACGCCAAAGTGCTTCTCCCCGTGGAGGATGCCGGCTGCCCGATGGCGGATATGATCACCCCGGAGCAGTTGATCGAACTGAAGAAGCATCATCCCGGCGCCGCCGTGGTCTGCTATGTCAACTCCAGCGCGGCAGTGAAAGCCGAAAGCGACATCTGCTGCACTTCCTCCAACGCGGTGGAGGTGCTGAAATCCCTTCCGGAGGAGCAGGAAATCATCTTTGTGCCGGATGTGAACCTGGGCACCTGGGCGGCGCGTCAGAGCGGCCGCAAGGTCATTGTCTGGAACGGTTTCTGCCCCATACACCAGTGGGGTTTCGAGCGCAGGCGTCTGGATAAGTTGATGGCGAAGCATCCCGGTTACACCGTGCTGGCGCATCCGGAATGTGACGAAGACATCGTGGAAGTGGCTGACCACGTGCTCTGCACCAGCGCCATCTTGCGCTTTATCGAGGATAACGACGAGGTGATCGTGGCCACCGATCATGGCTTCACGGAATATGCCAGGCACCTCTGGCCGGAAAAGCAGATCATCTCCCTCAATTCCCGCGCCCGCTGCAAGAATATGCAGAAAACCACCCTGCACAGTGTCTTGGATGCCCTTGTGCAGCAACAGTATCTGGTGACCGTACCCCCGGAGATAGCCTCCCGGGCGGTTGGGTCTATCAACCGCATGCTGGAGGTCTCTCGCTGAGCGATCTGACCCGGGTGGAGCTGCCTTTCGGCGGGGCATACATCTTTCAGGAACGGCGTTCCCAGGGGGTGTCGCAGGTGGCGGCGGCCTTGCAGGCGGCGGCTTTGGAAGCCTGCCCGGAAGAGGATGCCCGGGTGCTGGAACTGGGCTCCGGCTGCGGAATCGTGAGCATCATGCTGGCTTTGCAACGTCCCCGCTGGCAGATCGATGCCCTGGAAATCCAGCCGCGGCTGCATCAACTTGCCGTGGACAATGCCTCCCTTTGCGGAGTGGAGGCCGCTTTCCAGCTTGCCGATCTGCGGGACTTCCAAGCCGAACGGGCGTATCAACTCATCATCTCCAATCCACCCTGGCGCAAGCGGGGCAGCGGATTGCCAAGCCCGCATCCCTCCCGCGAGGCCAGCCGCGGCGAGCTTTTCTGCAACATGGCCGATGTTCTGGCCTGCGTGAAACGCAACCTCTCCCCCGCCGGCGCCGCCCTCCTTGTCTATCCCGCCTCACGGGAGCGCGAACTGGCCGCAACAGCCCAAAATACTTTGCTTGACATAATTTCCGCCCTTGCCGTGACTGGCCACAAAGAACATACTATCTACAGATTTTCTCATAAAGGAAAGCCACAATGAACAACAGATTTATCCTGATCCTGCTGCTGCTCGCGGCAAGCTTCGTGGCGTGGACATATATTCACTACCAGTATCAGGAAAGCAAAAAACTGCGCCTGGATCAGCTCGCGCAGCTTCCGGTCTATGTGTATCTGGAGGATGAAGCCCTGGCAGACAGCCTGAGCGGCGAACTGCGGCAGTTGGGTCAGATTCAGAAGGTGGAGTTCTCACCCGGCATCGATGCCGCCAAAGAGATCGTTAAATCCTATGGCCTGGACGTAACCGAAGCCACTTTGCGCAACTACGATTTCCCGCATGTGCTTACCCTGCTCTTCAAACCCGAGCTGCTTTCCTTTCCCGCCCGCGACAAAGCCCTGAAAATGATCTCCGCGCGTGGCATCTCCAGCGTGGACATCGACACTCAGGAGGCCGCCTGGAAGCTCTGCAAACAGGAGCTTACCCAACTGCGCGGCAGGTGGACAGCATCCACCCTGTTCATAGCTGTGGCGCTGTTTCTGCTGGCATTTTTCGTCCGCTTTTACCTCTATCTGGAGGAGAAGCTGCTCAACCTTGGCGCCAAACAGGATTTGCTTACCGCCATGCAAGCCAGGAAGAGCAGATTCCGACAGTCGCTGCTGCTGTTTTTGATTCCCGCCTTGCTCAGCCCGCTGCTTTACTATTTCCTGGTGGCGGTCGGGACTGTTAAGCCCCTGGTGGACTGGCAGTTCTTCTGCATCCAGGCTGGCACCGTCCTGGCAGGCATCCTGGCCTCCCATCTGCTGATCAAGGGCAGGGAACAACTCAGCATTTGGGATTTTGAGCCGCCCGCCGCGGACAGTCCCCTCTAACGCCAAAGATGAAAAACATTCCCAATATACTGACCATTGGCAGGATTCTGTTGATCCCCGTGTTTTTGTGGCTCGTCTTTGCCAGAGGCTCCATAGCTTCCGCCCTCCTGGTCTTTGTGGCGGCGGCGCTCACCGATTGGCTGGATGGCTGGCTGGCGCGCAAGTGGCAGGTGATCAGTGACTTTGGCAAGATCGCCGATCCTTTGGCGGACAAGCTGCTGGTGCTCTCGGCTCTGGCGGCGCTCACCTGGTTGCCTCCCTACCGGCTCTGGCTGCCGATCTTTATCGTGATCGCGCTGCGGGAACTGGTGATCACCATCCTGCGCGAAATCTACAAGAAGCGCGGGATAATCGTTCCGGCGGACAGGCTGGGCAAATGGAAGACCTTTTTGCAGATGCTGGGCATTGTGCTGGCTTTTGCCGCCTGGGCCTGGCTCGAGCCGCTGTCCAAGGGATTGGTGTGGGCTGCCAACATCTGGTTTGGACTGGTGGCGGCGCTCACCCTGTATAGCGGCCTCAACTACCTTAAACGCCCCGTTGGGGCATAAACTGGAGGAATCATAATGAAACGCCTCACCCTTGCTCTTTTGATCATTCTGCTGCTCGGTATCGCCGCCTGCAAGCGGGAAACCGTGCCACCCAGCGTTTACGATAAATATGACCATTATCTGGACAAATCCAAGCCCATAGCCTTTGGAGACGACCGCGACATCCAGCTCTTTGTTTCCGATGAGCTGCAGGCTGACATCATGGATATCCTGGCTCCTTCCCTCACCCGCAAGGTGCAACTGAGCATCCTGGAGCAGTATTTCTATCTGCAACCCGTTTCAGGTGACAAGATCAAGGAGTTCGAGAACTATAAGAACCTGATCTATTGCGGCACCCTTGACGGCGGCGACAAGGTTTCCCGCCACATCCGTTCAACCCTGAAGCAGGATATATTGGACAGGGTAAAAGCCAGCGGCGCGGAAATGGTGATGGCGAGCAACGTATCCGTGCGCGACCAACTGCTGCTCTACCTCGTGGCAAGCGACGCACAAGCCTTGCAGCAACTGGCCTCCAGCCGCAAGGACCAGGTCTTTGAAAAGCTTCTGGAGCGCTACGCCCTGCGCCAGGGATACCAATCCTACACCAACGCCGTGATCGACAACAAGCTTTTCCGCTCCCTGCCTTACACTATCCAGATTCCCCAGCTTTTTGACATCTATTCCAACAACCCCGAAGGCAATTTCATGTCCTTTGTTTACAAGCCCAGAACCACCCAGCGGGATCTGCCCGACAAGTTTGTCTCCATCTATTACGAGGCGATGCCCCAAAACAAGGTCAACCGCGAATGGCTGCTGGAAAAACGCAAGGAACTGCTCGCCGATCATTTTCCGGGAGATCAGATACTGGAAGACAAGATAGAGTATGACTATTTTCAGATCGGCGGCTATGACGCGCTGCGCTTGAGAGGCGCCTGGATCAACAGCGGGATCAGCGGCGGAGTGGGCGGAGCTTTCCAGACCTATGCCTTCTGGCACGCTCCCAGCCAAACCGCCTTTGTGGTGGACAATATCGTTTATTTCCCTGCCGGCGACAAGCTTCCCGTGCTGCTTGAGCTGGAACAGATTTCTGCCTCGCTGCGGGTCAAATGATCCCCCGTCCTTTGTTTAGAGCCGCCGTTTGCCTGGCGTGCCTGCTGTTTTGCGCCTGCGCGCCGCGCCTTAGAGTGGCGGGCTCTTCCCCAAAAACCGGTGACGGTAACCCCAACGCCAATTCCATCTATTACTTCCTGAGTGCTTCCCTCGCTCAGAAACAGGGCGATCTGGAAGGCGCGTTGCAGCTCTACAAGCGGGCTTTGCAGTTCGATCCGGGCAGTTTCCAGATCAAAAAGCAGACTCTGCTTGTTTCCATTGGGCTTTACGCGCAGCAAATCCTCAGTGAGGAGGAGGTCAACCTGCTGATCGCCTTCCAGGTTTACCAGATGAGCTTCGATGAGGATATGCTGCTGGCTGTTTACGGCTTTTACGACCAAAGCGGAAACCGCGAGGCACAAGAAAAGACCCTGCGGGAACTGGAGAAACGCTTTCCTTCCGCCAACGCCAGCATGCAGCGCTTCATCTTTGAATACAAAAACAACGGCCAGACCCAGCTCAAGTATCTGGATCAGGCTTTCAAACAGGCCCGCAACGATCCCCAGGCCCTGGGCGCCCTCTCCAACCTGCTGCTCTATTTCGATGTTGACCGCGCCCTGCAGTCACTGTTCCGGATGAACGAGATCGCGCCTTCCCCGGAGGCTCACAACCTGCTGGCCAGCATCATAATCAACAAGCGTGACGCCACCTCCGCCCAACGCTATTTCTCCACCCTGGGCTGGCCCAAAGACCGCGAAGCGATGGGCACCTTCGTGCGGGTAGCACTGGAGACGGGAAACCACGATCTGATAATTGCCGTGGATGAGCAACTGCTGGACAGCGGCGACATTGATCTGCTACATTCGCTGGCCCTTGCCGCTTTGGTGAGGGGCAGGCCGGATCTGCTGAAGCGCGTATCCCTTGCGGCACAGGCTTCCCTGGCTCCGGAACACGAAAAACAACCCCTCTATGCCCTGCTTATCGGGCATTCCCTCGCCGTCGGCGAAATCCACCCCCTGGATTCCCAGGCGGGTAAGTTGCTCACTTCGCAGGCTTATGGAGAGATCTACAGCTACTATGGCCTCGGCTGCCTGAAGTCTTTTCCCCCGGACGCGGGAGATATTACCGGTGAACTCAGCGCGGATTTCTCGGCCAAGGTGGAAAAGCGCTTTGCGCCCGGCGCGGCGCGGGATTATCTGCTGGCCGTGGCGCGTTCGGCCGCCGACAGCAGCTATGCCGGCTATGCCGATGCCAAAAAAGAGCTTGTCGAGCATCTCAGGCAAATCACCACTCTGCGCCCCGCGGATTACGAGTTTCTGCTGCAATACCACCACAACTGGGGCGATGCCTCCCTGCGCCGCTCTCTGCTTAGCGAAGCGGTGGAAAAGTATCCCGATAATCCCGTGTTTGCCAACGACTTGGGCTATACCCTCCTGCTGGAGGGGGCTGATCCCCGGGAAGCCGCGCGGCTGATCCAGGTCGCCCTGGACGCCGAGCCGGAAAACCCCTTCTATCTGGACAGCATGGCCTGGAGCCACTATCTGGCGGGAGACTACGCCCGCGCGGAGGAACTGATGGCGATTCCAGCCCAAATGGAGGATATGCCCGCCGAGATAGCCTGGCATCTGGGAGCCATCTACCTGAAACTTGGTAACCTGGAGCGCGCCAAAGAGTTCCTTTCCCTCTGCGTGAGCATCGGCGGGGATCAGGAATGCGTCACCGAGGCCCGGCATGCCTTGCGGCAACTGCCCTGATTTCCATCACAGCCAGCCCCAATTTCCAGTCTTAATGCTATTTCGCCTGCATTACAACTGGCTCTCATTTTCACCATTTCGCCTGTCCACCTGATCGTAGCACCTATA
>DFUX01000054.1:0-21210 GCA_002379855.1 Cloacimonetes bacterium UBA4175
CTAATCTTTCCTAGTTACCTAAGACAATGGGGCACATTAAAATAGGTCAAAATAGTACTTGACAAAAACACCTCGTATCTTTTTATTGCATAAGCAATTAACCAAATATCAAGAACGAGGTGTTAAGATGAATTTCCTAAGAATAGCCCAAATCAGTCAAGTGAAATCTTCAGATCTGATAGAGCACAATGCTCATTTCCTGTTCAAACGCTTTAGGTTGAGCAGTATTTTACGGCAATGTGGAATAGGTAAGGAAAAGGGTCATCCAATTGTGTTTTTGTTGTATCTGATGTTGGTCGTTATGCTAAAGGGTTCGCGTTCTCTGTTTTCCGGAATAGCCAGTCTCCATGCAACTCGGCTAAAGAGTCCTCTCAACAGCATGTTAAACAACGAGTTCTATAACTGGAGAAACCTTCTGTACCGCATTTCTTTGCGTTTCGCCAAGCTCTGTCCCACTCCAGAAGGCAAGACCTCTGCCCTGATCATTGACGACACCGCCAAAGAGAAAACCGGTCGGCGGGTTGAGAACAGCTCCTGGTTTGTGGATCACTGTCGCAAAGTTTACTATATGGGATATCAGGCAATTGTAGCTGCCTGGCACAATGGAGTGGTAAGCATCCCCTTGGATTTTGAACTTAAGATTGGCAAAGCAAGGATCAAACATGCCAATAAAAGCCACTACTGCAAAGGGACTCATACTGAACAACGCCAAAGAATGGCCAGGCAGAAGAAAACGAAGATTGCCGAGTCATTCATTCGCCGTGCCTTACAAAGAGGTTTTCGCTTCCGTTACCTGCTCTGGGACAGTTGGTACAACAACAGCGGCAGTTTGAGATTCGTATTTGGAACGCTCAGGTCCAAGGGTATAGACTTGGTGGCGATGGTAAGGCGGGACGGGCAGAGATATCTTTGGGGCGATAAGTTCATGATAATCAAGGAACTGTATAGGAAATCAGGCAAGTGGCAGCAAAACAAAGCAACCGGCATTATGTACAAGTCAACTGTTGTGGCAGTTCTGGATAAGCAGTCCGCAAACCAACCTGAATCGCAGACTGTATTGGGCTATGTGAGGATGTGTTTCTACAAGTATCCGCAACACAAGAGATACAAAGCACTGATCTGCACAGATATGAACCTGGAAGAAATGGAAATCCTCAGTATCTACCTGCGCCGCTGGTCAATCGAAGTGGTGTTCAAGGAACTCAAGCAGTACTTCGGTTATGATCAAAGCAAATCATCCAAGTATGCTCCACAAATCGCTGACCTGACCATCAGATGCATCTTCTACAATATGTTCTGCTCACTGAAGTATGACTATCCTTCAAAAAGCACCGGGCAACTGCTAATCGAGTTCTACTCGGAAATGGAAGATACCTGGCTTGATATCTTCTGCTCCCTGGTCTTCACCAACAAAGCTAAGTGCCTGCTAGAGTATGCGTTATCACTTGGTTACAGTGATGTTGCGCAACTCCTGAACGATTACGATCTCGTGTTAAGGCAGTTCATGGACAGGCATTGGTACGATAATGAAATCGAAGAAATGGATAAGTCCATATTCGCGCTGAAAGGTTATCGTAATGTCTCATAATGAGATACACCATGCTTCTGTCAAAACAACACACCATTTTTCAAGCACTTACGTGTAGGAAAGATTAGTTAGTAAAAATACACTTGACATAAATTCACGATAGTTTAGCTTGACCCCGAGTTTAAAAAACCAAGGAGGTATTTATGAGAAAACTCGTAGTCTTCACTATGTTTTTAGTTCTCACCTATGTGGGGATTAGCGCGCTGAACGTCAATCCCCAATCTCCGGAATATGACGTTTGGAAAAGTAGCCAAGTTTACACACCTGAAGCACAGGTCACCCCGACCCAGCCTTCACATCCCTTTCAAAAAGTCGATAATCAAGCCAAGGATCAGTGTGAACTGCTTGTTCCGCTCGATGACACTTTTACCCTGGCCATGAATCCCAATGATGATGGCTATACCTCTCGGATTGATTTGCCCTTTACATTCATGCTTTATGGCACACCCTACAACTACTGCTGGGTAAACAACAATGGCAACGTTACCTTTAACCGAGGCTTGTCCAGCTACACTCCCTGGGGATTTCCCATCTCAGGTTATCCCATGCTGGCCCCGTTCTTTGCCGACGTGGACACCCGCGGAGCGGGCGCCGTCTACTACAAGATCGAAGCAAACCGCATGATTGTGATCTGGGATCATGTTGGTTACTACAATCGTGGTACCGACAAGCTCAACACCTTTGAGTTGATCTTCAGCGATGGAACGGATTCCCAGATCGGACTGGGAAACAACGTTGCCTTCAGCTATTCCGACATGGCTTGGACAACTGGTTCAGCCTCCGGTGGTAGTGGTGGTTTCGGAGGATCCCCTGCTACTGTCGGTATCAACAAAGGAGACAATGTCGAATACGCGCAGATTGGCAGATTTGACCATGCCGGAACCGATTATGACGGACCATACGGCAATCACGACGGTGTGGACTGGTTGGATTGTCAGCTGTTCCTCTTTAACACTGGTGCCGAAGTAGCCAACGTCGCTCCCGTCTTTGTTACTGTTCCAGAGTCCCCGGTCGAATTGACTGTTGGCGATGTCTGGAGCTTCGATGTGACCGTCATTGCTCCTGAAGCTGGCCAAATTACCAATGCGACCATTACCCATAGCATACCAATGAGCTATAACATCGTACCGGCGAATACCCTGACCTTCACGCTTGGCGTGACGGCCACGTCAGCCATGATCGGAACCAATCTGATCACTATAACCGCGACTGATGACGGTGTTCCACCTCTGTCCTCCAGCTATGAATTCGAGATCATTGTGTCTCCCGATCAGAGTGGTTTCATCTATGAGGTGAACGCTTTTGATCTCGATTGGTATGTCGGCAATGGCTATGTATTCCCGAGCCCGGTTCCCGATTTCAACGATTCCCATGATCTGGGAGCGGAGATTTATCGGGACGATGTTCCATTGGGAGTGTATACGCCCTACATCTTCGGCTTGGGCAACAACCTGCCTTTCCTGGCTGGCACATACAGCGTTGTGTGCGATGGATACACTAACTGGCTGCCAGAATCAGTGACATTCCATTCGATAACCACGAACTATGCCACCGACTTCCTCGGTTACAGGGAAGAGACCACGCCGGTTGAACTGACCGGTTTCACAGCCACTTTCGCGGCGGATAACTATGTGAACCTCACTTGGGTCACCCAATCCGAAAACAATATGTTCGGCTATCGGGTCTATCGCAGTGAGAGTCAGGAACAGGCTAACCTGATCAACATCACCCCGCAGATGATCGCTGCCGGTAATACCACCCAGACTCAGACCTACAACCACTACGACTACGAAGTGGAAGCAGGCCATACCTATTACTACTGGTTGGAAGCTATCGAATTCAACTCCAGCGACTTCTTTGGCCCTGTCAGCGTGACTGTGCCCGGAACATCCGGCCAGGCACCTGTGATCACCCCCTTCCTGAGCGGTGGTCCCAACCCCTTCAAAGCGGGCGGGGAGACCAATTTCCACTTCAGCGTGAAGAACGGCGAGACAGGCACCCTGACCATCTACAATGTCCTTGGCCAAGTTGTGAGGACCTATCAGGTCACCTCTGGCGAAAACCAGTTGATCAAATGGAACGGACGTGACAGCAGAGGAGCGGACTGCGCGAGCGGTATCTACTTCTACAAGCTGGACACCCCTTCCCTGAAAGATACCAGGAAACTGGTGATAATGAAGTAACCCTCACCAACAAAGAATACAGCGCCCTGGATTCCGGGGCGCTTTTTTTGGCCCTCGCGCGCGCGAGGCAGCTAAGTCTTTGTCTTCCCGAGGTCATCCTTAACCCGATGAGGGATTACCTAAGGATGATGGCACTAAAGCCAGTAGCAGCAAGGGATGGAGCTATGAAGTAAAAACGGAAAAGTAAGCATTTTATCTTCTCTGAGGCAAGTATGGCAGGGAGGTTATTTCAATAAAATCAGGACAGTTATAACAAGGTATTCAATCTCTATCGAACAGAGTTTCCTGTTCTTACCTCAGATGTGAAATACTTCTTGGAATCAGGCATCCTGTATTCCCTTTACCGAATAGGACTGTATACTATATGTAACAAATGATCTAACAAACTTGTTGTTTGGAATAAACCAATTATCTGCTCTTAACCGCAATCTGCTCCGCTTAGATGAAAAGGTAGCCTAAAAAGCGACTTGACAAGGTTCGCATGGCAAAAATACTTACAATCTCAAGAACTATTTTCAGGAGCTGATATGCGAAAGCTGGATCAAGCCCTTGCCAAGCTGCACAGATACGTAAAGGATCAAAAGCTGTTTTGCGCGGGCGCGAAGATATTGCTCTGCTGTTCGGGCGGAGCAGATTCTGTGGCGATGTTACAGCTTTTTTCCCGACTGCGGGCGCAGATGCATATCACACTGCTGGCAGTGCATGTGGATCATCAGCTCCGGGGTGCGGAGAGCGATGCTGATGTGGAACTGGTCAAACAGATTTGCCTGTCCCTGAATATCCCCCTGATAGTGAGAAAGATCAAGCTGGACAAGCGTGAGGGTCTGGAAAACCAAGCCCGGAAAAAACGCTTTGCCGCCTTTCACGAGATACTTGAGCTGTATAGATTTGACCGCATTGCCACTGCCCATCATAAAAACGACCAGGCCGAGACGATGCTGATGAATCTCTTGCGGGGCGCTGGAATCAACGGTCTGGCAGGCATCAAACCCTCTTCCGGTGTGGTGATTCACCCCTTGCTTTGCTTTTCCAAACAGGAGCTGGTGGATCTCCTGACAGAGGAGGGAGTTCCTTGGAGGGAAGACAGCAGCAACAGCGACAACACTTTCCGCCGTAACAAGATACGCAACGAGTTGTTGCCGCTGATCATCGACAGCATCAATCCCGCCGCTGTGGAAAAATTGAGCGAACAGGCAAAAATCTTTCTGGAAACCGAACAATTGCTGCAGGCGCAAGCGCAGAAGCATCTGAAAAGAACTGTACTCGAGCAGAGCGGCGAAGCCATCACGCTCTCGTTGGACAAGCTGGAAAAACTGAGTAGAGTGGAGCAGTATTATGTGATAAAGGCTGCCATGGCCAGCATAGGCGCGAGCGAGCAGGACTTTTTTATGCATGGATTTGAGGAGATTATCAGATTGACCGCCAGTTCAGGCTCCAAACAAACCAAGCTCGGAAACAAGGTGTTTGTGAGAAAACAATATCGGGAGCTTACCCTGAGCAGCGCAGAATTTGTTGTTTCCATTCCGGAACCTCTCAGCGTGGAAGAAGACCGCAGCAGGGCTGTCTATGGTGACTACAGATTCTCATTCAAGATCCTTAAGGTCTTGCCCAAAAAACGGGACGAGGGAGGCTTTAGGGTCTATCTGGATGCTGACAAGGTGCGCTTCCCCTTCACGATCCGCAGCCGCCAGGAGGGAGACCGTTTCATTCCCTTGGGGATGAAGCAGCAAAAGAGGCTGAAAGAGTTTTTTATTGACCAGAAAGTCCCCAAATTTGAGCGTGATTCAATCCCGCTATTTGACGACGGGGAAAAGATTTTCTGGGTCGTTGGCCACCGTTTGGATGCCCGGGTCGCGATTGACTCCGGCAGCCAACGCTATCTGCATGTAACTGCCGAGTTGGTACACGAAAAGCCGAAACGGGCTGCCAGCAGAATCAAGAAATTTGGAGAAGATAATGAATCGTATGAACTGTGATCTATCTGACGTGCTTTTCGATGAATTCAAAATCCAAAACCGGATTCGGGAATTGGGTATGCTGATAGCCAGTGACTATAAAGACTCCACACCGGTGCTGATCGGAATTTTGAAGGGGGGATTTATCTTTCTTTCGGATTTGGTTCGCAGCATCAGAATCCCCCTGGAAATTGACTTTTTGGCCATATCCAGTTATGGCTCCGGAACTTCCAGCTCGGGAGTGGTGAAAATCCGTAAAGATATCGACATCGATATCAGCGGACGGGATGTGATCGTGGTGGAAGACATTGTGGATTCCGGATTGAGCCTGCAATATATCCGCGACTATCTGCTGCAACATAATCCGGCAAGTGTGCGCACCTGTGTGTTGCTGGACAAGCCGGCTTCCCATAAGATGGATGTTTCTTTTGAATATGTGGGTTTTGAGATCAGTGATGAATTTGTGGTGGGCTATGGGTTGGATTTTAACGAACAATACCGGAATCTACCGTATATCGGTATCCTGAAGGAATCGTTGTATAAATGAAGAGACTATTGATATTTTGCCTGGCCTTGCTGTGGTTGCAGCTAATCTTGGCCCAAAGCAATACCACATCGCCAGCTTTCACTGTCGGTGACAGCCTGGTTCAGGAACAGCCACAGGCAGGATTGGCTGATAATCCAAACGAGCAAAGTCCTGCTAAAGACAAGATTGACTCGCTTACCTCCCCATTGTTCCATCAGGAGCAAGGAGCCATTGGCTCTGCCTTGCGGGAATTTGGGTCTATGATCAGATGGTTCATACTGGCTTTGCTGGTAATTTCGGTGATCAGTGTTTTACGGATAATTATCACCAAAAGACTTAAGGCGCCGGGACCTGATCAGGCACCAGACAAGAGCAAGAACCTACCCAACATGCCTCCGGGGATGAAGATGCCCAAAAAAGCTCCGGGATCGTACACTTTGATCATCATCATGCTGCTGTTGGCGCTGCTGTTTTTCTTCACTTGGCGCAATTCCCGCCAACAAGTCAAGGAAAAGGACTATACCACGTTCATTGCTCAGGTGGAGCGGGGTGAAGTGACCACGACCGAGTTCACGCAGCGGGACATCCTTTACAAGGACGTAAAGGGCAACCAGTTCCATACCGTGATGCCTTTCGACGATCCTGATTTGATCGATAAACTTGTGGCTGGTAATGTGACGATAATCACCAGAAAGCCGTCTGTCTGGGGTGGCATCCTGTCCTATATTTTCCCCTTTATTCTGCTGATCGGGCTGTGGTTCTTTTTCCTGCGGGGCATGGGCAATCAAAACTCGAAAGCCTTCAGTTTTGGCAAGAGCAGGGCGCGTCTGCATGAAGGCAGTAAGAGCCAGGTCACCTTCAAGGATGTCGCCGGAGTGGATGAAGCCAAAGAAGAATTGCAGGAGATAGTGGAGTTTCTTAAGGATCCCAAAAAGTTCCAGCGTCTGGGCGGAAGGATTCCACGGGGAGTGTTGCTGGTGGGGCGTCCGGGCACGGGCAAGACCTTGCTGGCCAAAGCGGTCTCCGGCGAAGCGGGGGTTCCCTTCTTCAGCATCAGTGGTTCCGATTTTGTAGAGATGTTTGTTGGAGTTGGCGCCGCCCGGGTGAGAGACCTGTTTGAACAGGCCAAAAAGAGCGCTCCCTGCATCACTTTTATCGACGAAATAGACGCTGTGGGAAGGCATCGTGGCAGCGGATTGGGAGGCGGGTACGACGAGCGCGAACAGACCCTGAACCAACTGCTGGTGGAGATGGACGGTTTCGAGCCCAACGAAGCAGTGATCATTATCGCAGCCACCAACCGGCCGGATATCCTGGACCCGGCTCTGCTGCGTCCAGGAAGATTTGACCGACAGGTGACGGTGGATCTGCCCGACATCAAAGGCCGCACCGAAATCCTGAAAGTCCACTCCAGCAAAGTGCCTTTGGCAAAAGACGTGAATCTGGAAATAATTGCCCGGGGAACTCCCGGTTTCAGCGGGGCGGATTTGGCGAATATTGTCAACGAAGCCGCACTGATAGCCGCCCGCCACGGCAAGCATCGCATTGGCATGGGCGACTTTGAGGAAGCCAAGGATAAACTGATATTGGGCAAGGAAAAGAAGAGCCGGGTGATTCCCGAGGAAGATAAAAAACTCACTGCCTACCACGAGGTAGGCCATGTGCTAACCAGCGTGTTTCAGGAAAAGACAGATCCCGTGCATAAGGTCTCGATCATCCCCCGGGGTTTTACCGGCGGCGCAACCCACTTTTTGCAGACCGATAAGACGGGATATTCGCGGTCTTATCTGGAACAGATTATGGCCGAGTTGCTGGGTGGCCGCGCCGCGGAGGAAATTGTGTTCAACGAACTCACCACGGGTGCCGGCAACGACCTGGAACGGGTAACCGAAATCGCCAAGAAAATGGTGTGTACCTGGGGTATGAGCGACAAGATTGGCCCCATGACAATCAGTAAAAACGCAAGCGAAGTGTATCTTGGCAAGGAACTGGTTGGCCGCGACGTTCACAGCAACGAGACTATCGGAATGGTGGACAGCGAAATCCGCGCATTCATAGCCAAAGCCTATCAGACAGCGCTGGATATTCTGAAAAAACATGAAAGCCTGCTGCACGAAATGGCGGGTATTCTGATTGAAAAAGAGACTCTGGGCACTGACAGGATATTTAAGATCATTTTGGATCGCGTGGATGAGGAAGACAAGGCTCTGATCGAAAGCAAGTATGCCAAGGCAAAAGAAATGCGTTTCGAGCACAGCGAAAAACTGACCAAGGAAAAAGCGGCTTTGGAGGCCGAAAAGGCTGAGGAGGCGAAACAGTGAGCCAGATCAGGGGAACAACCATCATTGGGATCCACCGCAATGGCCACACCTGCATCGGAGGAGACGGGCAGGTGACCCTGGGTGATACGGTGCTCAAGTCCAAAGCGGTAAAGATCAGGCGCATTTACAATGACAAGGTGCTGGTCGGCTTCGCGGGCGCGACTGCGGATGCCTTTACTCTGTTTGAGAAGTTTGAAGAGCGTCTGAAAGGAAACAAGGGTAATCTGCGCAAAGCAGCGGTTGAACTGGCCCGGGAGTGGAGGACAGACAAGGTGCTGAGGCGTCTGGATGCCATGCTGGTAGCCGGAGACAGCAGTGCCATACTGTTGATCAGCGGAGCTGGAGATGTATTGGAGCCTGACGATGGCATAATAGCCATAGGTTCCGGCGGATCTTATGCCCTGGCTGCAGCCCGGGCGCTGGCGGCGAATGGAAAGCTGGCCAATCGTACTTTGATCGGAGAGGCTTTGCGTATAGCTGCAGACATCTGCATCTATACAAATAACAATATTATGATCGAGGAAGTCTGATGCAGATATCACCTGAGCTGGTTCCTGCCAGAATAGTGGAGGAACTTGATAAATACATAATTGGGCAGTTGGATGCCAAACGGGCTGTAGCCATCGCTCTGCGCAACCGCTGGCGCAGACAGCAGACACCAGAGGCGCTGCAAAACGAGATCATGCCAAACAACATTATCCTCATCGGACCAACGGGCGTGGGCAAGACCGAGATTGCCCGAAGACTGGCTCGCCTTGCCAATGCGCCTTTCATCAAAGTGGAGGCGTCCAAATACACTGAGGTTGGCTATGTTGGCAGAGACGTGGAGTCGATGGTCAGAGAACTGATGAACAATTCTGTCAACCAGATACGCCAGCAGATGTTTCAGGATTGCGAGGAACGTGCCACAGCTCTGGCCATCAACAAGGTTTTGGATATTCTGGTGCACGGAGCCTCCGGCAAGGCAAATGCAAACCTCAAGTCCGCTGAAGCAACCCGGCGGCAAACCCTGCGCGATAAACTGCGGGAGAAACTATTGGCGGGGAAGCTGGACGATAAAGAGATCGAATTCAAACCTGAACACAACGAGCTTGAGCTGCAACCCGGCATTAGTCTGGAAATGTTTGATTTTGACGTCAGTGAAGTAATGGCAAGTATCTTTCCCGGACCAATGAAAACCAAGCGGATGCGGATGACCGTCGCGCATGCCGTGGAGTATTTTACCCAAAGGGAAGCCGAGCGTCTGGTGCCCAAGGAAAAAGTGCTGGAAGAGGCAAAAAACGCTGTGGAAAACAGGGGTATCATCTTCATCGATGAACTGGACAAGATCGCGGCGGTGGAGAAAGGTGGAGGGATAGATGTTTCCCGCAGCGGAGTGCAGCGGGATTTGCTGCCCATCGTGGAAGGTTCGCAGGTGCCCACCAAATACGGCCCGATCGACACCTCGCATATCCTGTTTGTTGCAGCTGGTGCTTTCCACACAGCCAAGCCCTCCGATTTGATTCCCGAATTGCAAGGCAGGTTTCCCCTGCGGGTCGAACTGCACAGCCTTGACCAGAATGATTTCGAACGCATTCTTCTGGAACCTGAGAACTCTCTGGTAAAGCAATACACGGCGCTTTTCGCGGCGGAAGGATCCAAACTCAGCTTCACAAAGCCAGCGATCCGGGAGATAGCCCGTTACGCCGCTCTGGCCAACTCAAGGTTGGAGGATATCGGAGCCCGCAGGCTGCATACCATCATGAACTCGCTTTTGGAGGAAGAGCTGTTTGACCTGCCCGATCCCAAACTGGCCAGGGTGCGCATCACCGACGCCAGAGTCAGGGAAAAGCTGTTGCCGGTGCTTGAAAACGAAGATCTCTCCAGGTTCATCTTGTGAGAACAGATTACAAGCTTCCCTTCGCGTCGCTGTCGATTAGAAACTATCGGCTGTTCTTTATAGGTCAGGGTGTTTCACTGATCGGCACTTGGGTTCAAAGGGTAACCATGGGCTGGTTTGTCTATCGGATCACAAACTCGCACTTTCTGCTTGGCTTGGTCAGTTTTCTCAGCATGATTCCCACCCTCTTTATCAGCCCTTTTGCGGGTGCTTTCGCGGATAAATGGAACCGCCATCACACACTCATAGTTACCCAAACCGCCTACATGATACAGGCTGGCCTGCTTGCTTTGGCCACCCTGACTGAATACATAAACCCCGGGAGGCTGTGGCCGATCCTGTGTTTAAGCCTCTTAATGGGCTGCATTGAGGCTATCGACGCGCCCATCCGGCAGACTTTTGTAAAAGACCTGGTGAACAAGCGATCGCTGTTGCCTGACGCTATTGCCAGCAATTCTGCCATGTTCAATGGAGCCCGCCTGGTGGGACCTGCCATTGGCGGCGCGCTGATCATAGTTTTCTCGGAAGGTGTGTGTTTCGCGATTAACTCCGTCACATATCTGGCTGTGATTATATCCCTGCTGTTTATGAAGATCGATTATCCTCCCAGGCAGGCTAAAAATGAACCCGTGCTGACCAAGATCCTTGAAGGCTGGAAATACAGCTGGAAAAATGTGCCAATCCGTTTTTTGATCTTTAATCTGAGTTTCTACACTCTCTTTGGCTTGTCTTACGCCACGCTGTTGCCCATCTTCGCCCGTGATGTGCTTAAAGGCGATTCCAGCACCCAGGGAGCTTTGATGTCCTGCGTGGGAATAGGTGCCCTGGCAGGTGCGCTGTTCCTTGGTTCGCGCAAGACAATCAAGGGGCTGCTCCAGTTGCTGATCTATGCCGGCATCATCGGCAGTTTGTCGCTGATAGCCCTGTCGCTTTCCACCAACGTCTATCTCAGCATGGGGTTGATGCTGTTTACCGGCTTTGGCATGACCACGCAGATGATAGCCACCAACACTATCATCCAGAGTGTGGTGGACGAAAAGATGCATGGCAGGGTGATGAGCGTTTATACCATGGGCTTTGGCTCTATTTCGCCCTTTGGCAACCTGCTCATCGGAACGCTGTCCGGCAGCTTGGGAACCCTGTTGGCTGTGAGGGTGGGCCTGCCTGCCGTCCAAGCCAGCAGCCTGGGGGCCCAGATCGCTCTGGGGCTTTGCGCCTCAGCCTGCCTGATCTGGTCGCTCCTGTCTCTGCGTAAGATACCTTTATTGGTGAGGGACATATTCCGGATGCTGATCAGCAACAAGAATACCGAGATCTACCGGCCAACACCGACCTTGGATCTGTCAATGAGTGAGCGATGAAGGTTTTTTTACACTTGGGTAACCTGCAGCCGGATTATCTCAGCATTATGCGAGAGCAAAGCGATTTTCGGGTGGGGGACAGGATCATACCCGCTTCCCGGGTGGTGATAGCCGAACAGACCCATTCCGACTTGGTGCACGTATGTTCTGAGGCAGATTGCGGAGCTGGATTTGGCTCTCATCCTCAGATAGATGCTGTGGATGCCATGGTGACGAACATTCCCGGTCAATATCTGCTGATTCGCACTGCCGATTGCACTCCGGTGTTGCTGCATGACATCAGAGCCCGCGCCGTGGGAGCTGTGCACAGCGGCAGGGAAGGAACTCGGAAAAACATCGTGGGTAAAGCTGTGGCGTCTCTGAAGCAGCACTACAACGTGGAACCCCAGGATATAATAGCCTATATTGGAGCCGGAATCTGTGCCGAGCATTATCAGGTAAGCGAGAAAATCTGGCAGCAATTCAATGCCAGTTTGCGGGATCTGGATCAAGCGTTTCAGAACATCCGTCCCAGGCATCTGGACATCCGCTTGTGCGTATTCAGGCAACTGCTCCAGGCGGGAGTCCCTTTCAAAAATATAGAACAAGACCATACCTGCACCTACGAATCCCAGCGGCACTTTTCCTATCGCCGGGACGGCACTCGCAATCGCCAAATCAACCTCATAGGAATAGAAGATGAGTAAGATTTTAACTAACCCCAAAGGCACCATCAAGCTGGAACTGCGGGACGACCGTCTCTCAGCCTGGCTCACGCTGCAAGACCGCGACAACCTCATTGACGAGGAAGAGATTCTGGCTCTGATCGATGAAGCAGGCATCAAGACAGGATTTGAAGAAGCGCTGCGTTATATCCGTAAACACGGTCTGGAGAAGGACTTCAATACTCCTTTCCCGATTGCGGTCTGTGAGAGGGTCAAAGGCGAATCCAAACTCAACTATTACTTTGATCTGGAGCAGGCCAAGAGTTTTTCCGGTGTGATCACACCCGCTAATCTGGGCAACCTTGCCTGCATCGAAGAGGGTACTGTGCTGGCGGATTACAGCAGCAATATCTTCGACCGCCAGGGTTCCATCTATGATATCTATGGTGAAATGCTGCAGGCGGAGGATTTCGATGGCCAATCTGCCCGCGAACTTGTGGGAAGAAATGTTGAATACTTGGAATCCAGCCACCAGTATCTGGCTCTGACCGCGGGCTTTGTGCAGGTTGACGATCAGGGCAGAATAAGCATTCTTGACGAGCTGACCATCGATGGCGATGTGACTGCCGCGGAAGGGGTTTTACGAACACCGGTCGGACTGAAGATCAAAGGTGATGTGGTCTCGGCCAGGATAGTGGCGGCAGGAGACCTGAGCATTGAGGGCAAGCTGAGTGACAGCAGCATCTATTGCGAGGGAAACCTGTTGGTCAAAGGTCAGATTCTGGATTGCCGCCAACCCGGCCTGGAGGTCATGGGCGACCTACGCTGTGAGGGCATCGAGTTGTCCAGAGTTCTTTGCCGGGGAACCCTGGAATTTACCGGGCAGGTTCTGGACAGCGAGATAGTCGCGGATCGGGGTATCCGTTCAGAAGATGGCGCGATCAGCGGAGGGCACACAGAGAGCTGTGGAGATGTCAGACTGGCAAGACTGGGGACCAGGGATGGGCGTGCCACAGAGCTGGAAATCACCATCAGCCCATTTTATAAGGCGCTGCTTTTGCATCTCACCAAAGAACTGCTTCATCTCAAGCAGGATCCCCAGGGCAACGCGGAACAAATAGCCGCCGTTGAAAACAAGATAACTGTCTGCGAAACTGAACTCGACAGCGATCTGAACCTATTTCTGCAGCGCCCGCAAACCGAGCGTATCAACCTGGTGATTAGCCAGGAAGTTTACCCGCCGGTTATGATCAGAATATTAAAACATGAATACCAGATCAGCAGCCCCCAAAGAGGACTGCAAATTCAAGAAAAAGACTGAGGCATAAAATGACCAAGCAGAGAGCACTGATTCTCATTCTGATGACTGTATTTTACTCACTACTGGCTATGCAGCCGGATTTCCCCTCTGATCCGGCTATTTCACCCGATGGAACCACTGTATGCTTTGAATACGATGACGATCTTTGGTTGGTTAGTTTCTCCGGAGGGGATGCCCGCCGGCTTACGGCTACGGAAGCTGGGGAATGGGGACCCTGCTGGTCTCCGGATGGCAGATGGATCGCCTTCAATTCCAACCGCGAAGGCGTCACCTATCCATATCTGATCGATCCGACAGACGGTTCTTCGCGCCTTATCATCGCGGAATCTTTTTCAGTATGTGATTGGTTCTCTGATAGTGCCAATCTACTCTGCACCAAATACAGCCTTGCCCATGGCAATTCTTTTTTCAAGGTGCCCCTGGATGGCAGCCGCCCCAGTCTTATCGCGGAGATAGGAGACCGCTTTGCCAGCCTGTCTCCAGACAACAAGAGCATTGTTTTCAACCGCAGGGGAGACCCTTACAGGGAATCATACCAGGGCAGCGTGGCGGGTGATTTGTGGAGACTGGATATCACGAGCAAAAAATACTCCAGACTGACCAACACCCCCTATACGGAACGCTATCCCCGCTGGTCTCACGCGCAAGCCAAAGCAGGCAGGAATGTGTTGTTCTATTGCGCTTCCGATGGCGAGCGGTTCCAGGTTTTCCGAGTCACAAACGGAGATTTCTCCCAAGCTCAGCAGTTGACCGAGCTCAAGGATTGGTCAGCCAGGGATATTTCCGTGGCCAGGCAAAACGACAGACTGGTCTTTGAATATTTCAACCGCATCTGGAAACTTGATGAATCCGGCCGTGCTTCCGAATTGCAGATCGAGATACCTCAGGACCTCTGGCAGCAAAATATCCGTCAGGAGCGCATGCGCAACGAGTTCAGCTCTTTCGCGATCTCTCCGGACGAACTGTTGCTGGCTTTCCGGCACAAATATGACACCTTCTTCATGCCACGCAAAGGAGGTGAGGTCAGGCAGGTAACTTTCAGCCAGGCCAGCTTGGGCGATTTGGAGTTTTTGGATGACAACCGCACCCTGCTGTTCCAGCTTTTGGATGATGGGAGGGACAAGCTGTTCACGGTCAAGTGCGACAGCACGTCTATGCAGGTGCAACCACTGCAATGGTTTGGACAGGACAAACTGGCTGTGGAAAGGTTTACCAAAGACCCTTGCGGAAAATGGGTGATCTTCTATGGCGATGAACGTTACAGCGGCAGGATAGCCATAGCGGACAAAGACCTTGCCAACATTCGCCCGCTTACTGTCAACCGCCCCGTGGTGAGCAATCTTGCCTTCAATCCCAGCGGAGATTACGCCGTCTATGCCACTACCCGGGAAGACGTCTGGATGCGCGAGCTTTGGCTTTATGATGTGTCTCGTGATTCCCACCGCAAGATTATGAATGACGACAGTTGGATCAGTAAGCTGACCTGGACAGCGGACAGCAAGTCCATCCTGATCTCCCGAAGTGGAGGCATCTTCCGCCTGGACCTTGTGCCCAGGGATGAGCTTGAATTGGAAGTGGACAACTGGAAGGAGATCTTCGCGGCAGAAACTGACAGCGTGCGGGTGATAGAAGAAGAAAGGACTCTGGATATCGATCTTTCCCCGGAAGCCAAGGAGGATAAAACAGAGCAAGCAAAGCCTGCTCAGAAGGAACCCGCTAAACCGCTGGATTTGCAAATCCTTTGGGAAGGGATAGAAAAGCGCTTGTATCCCGTTGTCAGCGATACGGAGCAATATCTGTCCGTGCAAAAGGTCATCAGCGACAGCACATTCTGGTACATCGCTGAAAAGAGGACTGGTGAACGCAACGCCGAACTACGCAAAATCAACATCTACGGAGCAGGCGGCAAAAAAGAATTTGACCTGGGTGCAAATATAGGCGCAGTGACCTGGGTGAAGGACACCATCTACTACGTTAAAGACGGAAAGATTCTCTATTACAATACCGTCAAAGGTTCAAAAGGGGAGATCAAGACCGAGTTTGACTACCGCTACGACGTAAGCCTGCTCAACACCAGAGTCTTTGAGGAAGTCTGGAGCAGGTTTGGCCTCAATTTCTACGATCCCAACATGCACGGCAGGAACTGGCAGCAGCAATACAAACTATACCACCCCTTTGCCCAAAAGGCAAGATCGATAAGCGACATTGCTACCATCGTGAACGAAATGATTGGAGATGTGAACTCTTCCCACACCGGTTTCTATCCCCGGAGGGACAAGAGCGATCCCAGCCGCCAGCAAGCCTGGATGGGTGTTGAATTGGATTATGCCACCCGTCTGCCTGCCGGCATCAGGATCGGCAAAGTGTATCCCGCGTCCAGGCTTGCCACCCTCTATAATATCAAGGCCGGAGACGTCATCACCAGCATAGATGGGGTGGACATCACTTCCCAAACGCCTGTTGACTCCCTCATGCTGGATAAAGTCGGCAAGCGTATCATTTTGGGTTACATCTCCAACGGCGTGAAGAAGTCCGCCGTCCTCACCGGATTGAACTGGAGTGAAAACCGCCGTCTCTTTTACGACAACCAGGTGGAAACCAGCAAGGAGACTGTGCGTGAAATGACCCAGGGCAGGGTGGGTTACATCCACATCCCATCCATGGGCAGCCGCGACTATGACAACTTTTTCCGCGACCTGTTCCGCGACAACGCCGACAAAGAAGCCCTGATCATCGATGTTAGGGGCAACACCGGAGGACACATCCACGACCGGATCATTTCCCTGCTCAACAAAACTCCCTATGCCTATTCCACTTCCCGCCGCTACAGCCAGGAACGAATTCAGGAGCCCCGCCGCGCCTGGACCAGGCCCAGTATCGTGTTGGTGGATGAAGGGTCGTTCTCCGACGGGGAAATCTTTCCCACCGTTTATCAGGAGCTCAAGCTGGGCAAGCTGGTGGGCATGCCTTCCAGCGGCTCTGTGATCGGCACCTGGGAATACGGGTTGATGGACGGTTCCTCCATGCGCCTTCCCGGTTCCGGTTGGTACAGGATGGATGGCACCAACATGGAGGGGAACGGAGTGGTTCCGGACATCCTGGTCGAGATCAGCCCGGAAGACAAGATCGCCGGACGCGACACCCAACTGCTGCGGGCGATAGAAGAAATAATGAAGGATATTCGTTGAGCATGGCATACAATCTGTTGTGTGAGATACAAAGCCCGGCAATGCCTGCCCTTTCGCGAGGCATTAGCCTGATAGACAGGGGGATTCGTGCCGATGGGTGACAAAGAACTGCAAAACCTGCTGCTGCGGGCTGAGAATCTGATGAAGCAGAACTGGCTTCACGCGGTGCAGTTGCTCAACCAGGCAGTGGAGGAGAATCCCGACGATCCGCGGGCTTTGATCGCGCTGGGCAATTTCTATCAGACCCGCCAGCTCTTCGACAAAGCCATCAAGTGTTATCAATCCGCCTTGCGTCTTGCCCCAGAAGATGACCATCTCAAGTTGATCATCGGCAACAGCTATTTTGCCGAGGGTGATTATGACCTGGCCATCGTCTATTACGATCAGATCAAAAAACCTCATGCCGATGTGCGCTACAACAAAGCCCTGGCCCTGGCCTATATGTACCGGCATGAAGAAAGCATCGATATCATGTGCGAGCTTCTGGATATGATCGATAACAACCCCTTCATCTACTTTCTGCTGATTGAACAGCTTCTGCGGGTGGGCGACCATGTTTCCGCGTACCACTATATCCAGAGGGCTGAAGCCAAGATCGGCAACCACAGGCATCTGCTGCTGCTCAAGGCCCTCACCTATGCCCGCATGAAAAACTGGCTCTACGCCTACAACGCGTTCGTTTCCTACACTAAGTTGGGGAAGATCAATCTCTCGGAACACCTGCGGGTGTATGCCGAATGTGCCGTCCAGATCGGTCTGCCGGAGCGGGGAATACCGATTTTGGAACAGGGCCTGGAGCTCAATCCTTATGATGTTGGCCTCTATGAAGAACTGGTGCGCCTGCTTGTGCAACGGGGTTATGCCAAAAGAGCCAGGGAAGTCCTGGCGATAGCCAAACGCTACTTCAGGCTCACCCCGGTTCTGAAGCTCCTGGAGGCCCGGCTTAACTCCCAGGGAGATTGAAACTATGCCCGTTTGGAGACTGAGTAATCCTGTGCAGCACTACGATTGGGGATCGCCTGACTATATCCCCGAACTGCTGGGAAGCTCCGAACCGGATGCCAGGCCCGTTGCCGAGCTGTGGCTGGGCGCACACCCCAAAGCGCCTTCCTTGCTCGGGATAGCGGATCAGCAGATACCTTTGGACCAGTTTATTGCCTCCAATCCCGAGGCTATTCTGGGGAAGGCAATGCAGCTTTACGATGGCAGACTGCCCTTTTTGTTCAAGGTGCTGGCTGCCGAGTCGCCTCTGTCCATCCAGGCGCATCCATCCAAAGCCCAGGCCAGGCTTGGCTTCGCGCGCGAGAATGCCCTGCGCGTTCCCCCGGATGCCCCTCAGCGCAACTACCGGGACGACAACCACAAGCCGGAACTGATCTGCGCGCTCACGCCGTTCACCATGCTTTGCGGATTCCGTGCTTATGCCGATATCTGCCACGATTTCCGGTCTTTGGGCTTGGACTCCTTTTTCTCCACCTTCGGCGCTTTTGCCAAATTCGGGGATCAGCGCAGCTTCCAGTTGTTAATGATACAGATACTTATGCTTCCCAAGGAGCGGGCTGGCGAGGTGTTGCGGCACCTGGCCCAAGCCCTGGCGGAGGATGCCGGTCTTCCCGCGCTGACCCGCGAAACTGTGTTCCTCCTCCTGGATGCTTACCCAGGCGATATCGGGGCGCTTGCGCCGCTCTATCTCAATCTGCGCCTCCTGCAGCCGGGAGAGGCGGTCTTTTTAGGTCCCGGAATACCACACGCCTATCTGCACGGCGCCGGCCTCGAGCTGATGGCCAATTCAGACAACGTGCTGAGAGGGGGGCTCACACCCAAACACATGGATATAGAGGAACTGGCGAGGATTCTGGACTTCTCCCCCTATTATCCAGCCTCGCTTCCCTGCCGTCAGGAAAGCGCGGAACTGCGCACCTATGAGTCGCCCGCGGAGGAGTTTTCCCTGAGCGCCATCAGCCTGGAAGGCGGGTCTTTGGAACTTGATACCAGGCAGATGCCGGTGATCCTGCTGTGCCTGGAGGGTGCTGCCACGCTTAGGGCGGAAGCTGTGGAGCTTGAACTTACGCGGGTCGGCTCTGCCTTTGTCAGCGCCGATACTGGCCCCTATTCCCTGAGCGGTTCAGCAAGGCTCTGGGCTGCCACGGTGCCGCCGCTTAAAACTGAAACTCCACTCCGAAAGTAATCGTTTCCACTGTCTCTTCGCTGCCCCTGATTTTGCCATCCCCGTTCAGGTCGGTATAGATCTCCGCGTATCTGCAGATGAGGTTGTAGTAGTCATTATAGCCATACACGATGCGTCCGGTCACCCGTGAATTGGTGTTGCGGGGATACTTCAGGTCAAGTTCCGCAACGTCCGTCTGGGCATAGTAGAGTGAGGCTTCCCGCAATCTGGGAAACTTCTCCGGCATAAATGTAAGCTTGGCCCAGAGGGACTTCCCCGGGATGCCCTCATCTCCGAACAGGTCCTGGTAAGCGCATTTCAGATAGGCAAAATTGGCGATGTTCACTTTGAGATAGCCAAACCAGCCAATACTGGCTTTGATCCCGTCCAGCATGGTGTCTTTGGTGGTCAAAGAATAGATGCGCCGCCCGTTTTCCGACACCGCGCTGTGATCCACCACTTCGCAGCGCTGTTCGTCATAAAGGTTATTAAAGTAAGCAGGCAGGAAGCGCGAGCCGAAATTTCTCAGCTCCAGCTTGGTGTCGAAGATCAGCCAGCGCAGGCTGAAGCCGGGAAAGATCAATCCCTTGCCATATCCGTCTATCACAGCCAGTTCGGCATAGTTGCTGAGTTTGATGTTGCTCTTTTCCAACAGCGGCAGGTCATACTCCAGGCTATACACCAGCATCGGCGTGGGATCGAGGTACTGGTTGGCTGAATCCGGATAGACCGCGGTGTCGAAGGGATAGTCCGGATAGAGTTCGGCTATGCCCGGAAAGGCGATATTCACATAGGGATTCAGGTCGGGATGGTCCATTATGCCGTTGCCGTTGAGGTCAAAGTCGATGTCGTCAGGAGTGTTGTCACCGTCGGTATCCAGCCAGTAGCGGCTGTCATTGGGAAACTTGTCATACACGTCCGGATAACCGTCTTTGTCGCTATCGGGGTATTTGCCGTAGGGATTGCGGTCTGCCCCCAGGTTCACGCCCACTTTCAGTTTGCGCAGCAGGGGCAGTTTTGAGCCTCGCAGGGGTTGCAGCGAAGCCCGCCCGGCGATGATCTCGTTTTTGCTGATGTCGTGGGTATATACCTCAAAGCTGAATCCGTAGCTGCTGGTGTTCAGCCCCAGATAGCCGCCGATGTTTTTGACCTTGGGATAGCGCAGCATATTGGAGTAGTCGTCAAAGACCAGGCCATGTCCCAGGGTGTAGTCCGGAATGCTTCCGATCTTGAAATAGAGCGAGTCCGTGCGGTCAGCGAAACGGATGTAGAAGATTTTGCGCAGGATGTCCGCCCAGTTGTCCCAGCCTTCCCTGCGGATCTTGCCTTCTCCATCCAGAAGCAGGTCGATATCCAGTCCCAGTCCCAGTTTCCAGATCGCCAGTTCCGGCATGAAGCGCACCTGGGAGTAGATCACCCCGTCCACCGTAGCCGAGCCAAGCATGCCTCCCATGCTGTATTCGGGGCTGCTCAGAATCTCATAAGTCGGATCCTCCCATGCCTCATCTCCCGGGAACATATATTCGTCGTTCAGGCTTTGCGCGCAAAGCACCAAGGGGAGAAGAAGCAAGGCCAGCAGCAACGGTGTTTTCATTCTATATAACCTGAATACTTATATTGTGTGATTAAATCACGGATTGACCAATCTGTCAAGCTTATTCTCGCTGGCCAGGGCTTTCCGCTGTGGATCAGAAGCCGTCCGGCTCCACTAATAGCTTTTCAATTTCGTTATCCACGAATTACACGAATTAGCACGAATTAAAAGAGCGGAAAATTGGAATGGTGAACACTAAGCTCCAAAGCAAACCACCCCAAGCTATAATACTGTGTCATCACGGGCTTGACCCGTGATCCAGTCTTTTAGAATAATCATCCACAAATTACACAAATTAACACGAATTAAATGAACAGAACAAGGACAAGCGTCCAATCCAAAAAACCACCTCTCAGCCAGATACAAACCACACCAGACCCAAAGCCGCATCATCGCGGCCTGTCGGGGTCCCCGCCAAAGCGCGCAGCGGTTTGGTGGGGTGGTTTGAGCCGTGATCCAGTGTCTTGGGGTGGCAAAGTCCGT